>JALOOK010000030.1 GCA_025454445.1 Oscillatoria sp. Prado101
CTGCTCGATTGCTAAAGCGCGGCGGGATCTGGGCTATGAGCCAAAAATAGCGCTGGAAGAGGGAATGCGGCGCAGTCTGCGGTGGGTGTTTGAGAAATACACCTATTTATTTTAACCGCAGATAAACGCAGATAAACGCAGATATAGCGTTCCTCTACTGAGAAACCCGGTTTCTTTAAGAAACCGGGTTTCTGGGGGCACTTCATCCAAATGAGAACCGCTAGATCATCTATCAGCGTCCATCAGCGTCCATCTGCGGTTAAAATTTGGTTCAGCTTCTTTACAAGAGTGCGGCGCTGCTGTATGATTTCGGCAGGGAGTGTCCAATTTTTGTAATCCCCCTCACCCCCAACCCCTCTCCCACAAGGGGAGAGGGGAGAAATCTTTATTTTTCCCCCCTCTCCCGACCTGGGAGAGGGGGGGAACGGGGGGTGAGGGTGAAACCCTTTGCAAAAAGGGGATGCTCTCTGTCCGCAAGTGGTCTTGGTGGGGGTTGGACAGGAATACATGAAGCATTTAGTTACCGGCGGTTCGGGATTTTTGGGCAATCTGATTGCTAGGCGTCTCTGGGAGCGGGGCGAGGAGGTGAAAATTCTCGATATCTGGGAAGATCCGACCCGTCCGCAGGAGATAGAATTTATTAATTGCGATATCCGCGATCGCGCCGGTGTGGCGGCGGCGATGCGGGGTGCCGATATTGTTCACCACAATGTGGCGCTGGTTCCCCTCACAAAGTCGGGCGGTAAATTTTGGGAAGTGAATGTCGAAGGGAGTCGGATTGCGGCGGAAGAAGCTGTGCGAGCGGGGGTGAGGAGTTTTATACATATGAGTTCGAGCGCGATTTTTGGCGCTCCGAAAAGTTGCCCGATTACCGGCGAGACTCCTCCTAACCCCATAGAAATTTACGGGAGGGGCAAGTTAGCCGGTGAGTTGGCGGTGCGCGAGATTTGCGAAAAAACCGGCATGCCACTTATTGTAATCCGCCCGCGCACGATTCTGGGGGAGGGGAGACTGGGGATTTTTCAAATCTTGTTTGAGTGGATTCAAGAGGGCAGAAACGTTTACGTCACCGGCACCGGCAATGTCGAGTTTCAGTTTGTTCACGCCCTGGACTTGATGGATGCGTACATGCTAGCCCTGGACTTGGGCAAGCCGGGGATTTACAATGTGGGTACGGACAGATACGGCACGCTGCGAGGGGGATTAGAGAATCTGATTGATTACGCCGGCACTGATTCAAAAGTTAAAAGTGTGCCGGCGTGGCTGGCAATCGGCACCTTGACAGTGCTAGACTTGCTGGGTTTAAGTCCCTTAGCGCCCTGGCACTACCTGACTTATCACAAAGCGTTCCATTTTGATGTGACGCCGTTACTGAAGTTGGGCTGGAAGCCGAAATACTCGAATGATGAGATGTTCCGCGAGAGTTACGACTGGTTCAGGCAAAACTATGATAAGCTAGCGGCTGAAAAGGCAAAATCACCCCACCGGCGTCCCGTAAAAGAGAAACTGTTATGGGTGTTGAAGCAACTTTCCTAGTCAGGCGGGGAGCATGCCATTTTTGTACTCCCCCTCACCCCCAACCCCTCTCCCACAAGGGGAGAGGGGAGAATTCTTTATTTTCCCCCCTCTCCCGCCCTGGGAGAGGGGGGGAACGGGGGGTGAGGGTGACAATCTTTGCAAAAATGGGATGCTGCCGTCAGGCGGGGAGAATGATATGAATCCTAATTGGGTGGCGTGGGTATTTCTGTTGGCGGCTGCGGTGAACAATTGCATTGGGAGTTTACTCCTGAAGCGCTCTCGCCTGGAAGCCCCCGATCCTGGCTTAACTTCCTTGGTGTTCTCGCCCTGGTTCATCGGGGCGGTACTCGTGTATGGAATTAACGTGGTGCTGTTTGCGAAAGCGCTGGATAAATTGCCGGTTTCAGCGGCATATCCCGTGTTTGCCGGCATCGGATTTGGCTTGCTTGCCATTGGCGGAAGCTGGTTTTTTGGAGAGCGTCTGGGGGTGACTCAATGGGTGGGATTAGGGACGATTCTAGCCGGCATGATTATTATGTCGCGCGCGTGACTCCGCATATCATAAAGCTGCTGCGCCCGCACCAGTGGACGAAAAATCTATTCTGTCTGGCGGGGGTGATTTTTGGTGGTCGGTTATTTCAACCGGCTGCCATTGTTATAGCCTGCGCGGTGATGGCAATTTTTTGCGCTGCTGCCTCAGCGATGTATATTTTCAACGACATTCAGGATATAGAGCGAGATCGCCAGCACCCAAAAAAGCAGTTTCGCCCTCTCGCCAGTGGAAAAGTCAGCGTCAGCGCTGCTGCTTCTATCGCTCTCTTTCTCGCCCTAGTCGCTTTGACTGGGGCTTATTATTTTGGGCCGGCAACACTGGCGTGTCTCGCCCTCTATGTTGCCGTCAATTTCGCCTACTCACTGAAGCTGAAACACTTGCCCCTGCTGGATGTCAGCTGCATTGCTGTTGGGTTTGTGCTGCGGCTGCTAGCCGGTGTTTACGCTCTCGGCGACAAACCGACGGCGTGGATTGCGCTTTGCACTTCTTTCCTGGCGCTATTTTTGGGTTTTGCCAAAAGGAGGTGCGAACTGTTCGATTTGGGGGATAAAGAAAACAGCCAAAGGCCAGTTTTGTCCCACTACACTGTGCCCTATTTGGATTCCTTGGTGAACAGCACCGCCACCATGACGGTGATGTGCTACGCTCTTTTTACCGCCACTTCTGGGAAGAATCCCTCTCTGGTTGTGACGGTGCCGGTTGTGCACTACGCAATCATGCACTACAAACATCTGGTGATGGTGCGAGCCGGTGCTGAGGAACCGGATCGGATTCTGCTGCAAGACAGTCGCATCAAATTGAGCATTGTCATCTGGCTGATCAGCTACTTAGTGATTTTCCACGGAAATCTCCATTTCTTCCGCTAGTAAAGTAGGGTGCGGAGCGCGAAGCGTAACGCACCCCGGAACCTCGGCTCACCTACTTATAGCGTTTCTCAGTTGGATGAACTGCGCTTCAGAAACCCGGTTTCTTTAAGAAACCGGGTTTCTCAGTCCCTCACTAATATGAGAAAGGCTATATAAGCTGTTAAGCTTTTAATTGGCATGTGGTCGAAAGGAGGCAGAGCCTCCAAACGGGCGTTCCCAGGCGGAGCCTGGGAACGAGGGTAAAATCCAAAATTTGGCTTAACGAATCTCAACGCGGTACACGCCAGTCAGCGGTACAGCAGAATGGCTTGCCGGCATGTAAATCCAGGCTTTGAGATTGTGAGTTCCCTTTGGCATAACTTCCGCATTCAAGTTAACCTTCCAGCCAGCGTTGCTGTAAGCGCTGCTTTTAAGCGCTTGCGCAACATCTGGGCGGGGTAAGTGAATTGTCGTAACGGCGACCGGCTTGTTATCCTTTCCATAGGTTAGCAAAACAAAATTTGTCTGTCCTTTGACTGATTTCCGAGTCGCCCATCCAGATAGTGAAATGGTGTTCCCTTTTTTAAAGGGCTTATCGTTCTTTGTGTTGCGGGTGTCGAGAAATCCCTTTAAGTCAGCAGTCTGTTTGGGAAGGAACTTGAGCGCACTCAGCCGAGATGAAATTTGGTCTAGTGAGATAGCTGAAGGCTGGACGCTGGCCAGATTGTAGGAAACCAAGCTGAGCTTAATGTTGGGTTTAAAGAGAAAAGGATTTCTTGTCGAAAAGCTAAAGCTTTTGACCCGACTCGGTAATTCTCCTTGAAACAGCGAGAAGGCTTCAAGAGCGTCTTGAGGAAGGTGGCTGATGAGGACGCCGTTTTCTGAATTCCCTGGAAGAAGTCTGGCAACCCAGCTATAATTATTTAGGTCAGTTACCAGCAGCTTAACCGGCGGCACTCGGAAGAGCGTTTTATAGAGTTTGCCAAACGTGGAATACTCGAATTTAATTGCGGCGCGAACTATCGAGCCATCGCTCTTTTCCAAAGGCTGGGGAGTGTTCCAAGGAATTGATATTGTTTTGCTTCCGGGAAGGGCTGAGCAGATACTGGACTTGCGCCTTGACAGGATCGTCAGATTGGACAGACCCGGCATATTGATAAACTCAGGGAGTTCCGGAGATACTTCATAGTTGCACAAAATGTGGAAAAATGTTTCTGGTTCGTCAAAGAAAGGATGCCGGCCATCAATCGATGCGAAGTTATAAAAGATGTAGTCTCTCGGCGCGGAAGACAGACTCTTGTAGTTGGCGCTGTCCAGAAACCGTGTGTAAGCCGAGTAAGACTGGAAAACGGGTCGGGGTTTCCAATTCAGTTGATTTGCCTCTGCTAGCAAGACTTCCCAGGGAACAATGTCTATGGGTTTCTTTCCCACCAGACGGAGCGCCTGTTCGGGAAGCTTGATTTGAGCTAAATCTGCGGCACTAATTTTATTCAATCTGGACTGAAACGCCTTAAGATTGAGGAGGGATGACAGCTGCGCCCCCACTCTCGCCGGCGTTAGCGCCTGAACGTGAGGGATGAATACCCCCAGATTAACCGTCAGGTAGGCGAAAGCCAGGATTAGGACGTAACCGTGCGCGAAATGTGAGAGCTTTTGAAAGCGCACTGTTTTAAGTTTTTCCCAACACAGCCAAACGATGATGGGGGTGAACCGGATAAAACCAGCAACGTGAAGATCCTGACGTACAAACCCGTGTTTAAAGGCTAGCGCCAAAACAAAAGCAAGAACCAGAGCCCAGCCTAGATTCCCTTCTCGGGCTAGTAAGATGAGAAGGATTGATCCCAAAATTAATTCGGAAACGGCAAATCCTAGTTCCCAGTTTGAGCCAACGATACTCATGGCACTGGAATACCCCTCGGAAATTTCCAGACAGCCTTTCAGATAATCTGCTAGTGAGGGCGAGGAATACAAAACCGTTACGCTCAGGAACAAACAGTAGGAGACATAAAATCCTCTCTTCCAGCCTAGCCGGCGCAGGTATGTAGATAGAGTCCTTGCCCTCACCCCCTGCCCCCTCTCCCAAGCAGGGAGAGGGGGATCTGAAAAGTCTGGTTCCCCTTCTCCCCTTGTGGGAGAAGGGGTTAGGGGATGAGGGGTTGCCGAAGCTAGACGCACCCCTTTATCATTAGCAATTTCTTCTCGATACTCCGCGACAAAGGGAAGAAGGATTCGTTTCTGCATCAGCCAAGTGACTGCTCCAATTATACCGGCAAAAACCAGACACAGGAGTACCTCTTTCAGGCTAATTTTGGGGTTGGGGTTTAAAAATATGAAGGCAACAGAGATGGCTGCCAGTAAGGCATCGGTGACAGCCAAAAAGCTAATCAGCCTGTCGGATTTGGATTTGAGAGAGCTGCAGAAATTAGCGCCTAACAGCAAAATCAGCGAGCCAAGCGTGTTTACTCCAACAGTAAACTTGGTCAGCAAACAAAAGCCGGCAATGCCTCCCAGTCCCACAGCCGCCCATCGAATGTACTTTCTTTGCCACAGACTGTCGAAAGACAAGACAATTAAAAACGTGCAGATCAGTTCGTGTTCAAAACTTGAGATCCCCAGCAGAAATGGGACGGTCAGGGCGCTCGCCACTAACATCTTTTGTAGGGGGTGTTTCAGCTTGATTAGCTTCGCAACAGCCAGCCCGCAAAATATTAAGTGGACTGCCGCATGAAAGCCGACTACCGAAAGAAAGTGCTGCTTTAAGGCCAGTCCCGCAACAACCAGGTATCCAAAAGGCCCGCAAGTGAATATAATGTCTTTTCCAAAGATAAGTTTTTCGGCGGCGGCGCGACTGATCGCATAAGCCCAAGATGGATCTAGACCTTTGGCCATTCCCACCGGCATTTGCAAGAAGGCCAGGAAAAAGTACGCGGCTGGAATCGCCCACGCCAAACAGGGCATCCAGCCTTTCATTCTTGATGTCACAGTCATGTCAGTAAGCAGAAAGACAGCGTTTAAATAGCCATAAAAAAGACTATCACACTGCCGGCGTGTTTTATCCTAGACTGAGGGGTGCCAACCGGCACGTCCGGCGGCTGCGATCGCAATCGCTTGCGGCAAAATCTTGTGTTCCTGGACTTGAATGCGGGCGTGCAGCGTTTCCGGATTGTCCTCGGGCAGCACCGGCACCGCTGCCTGTATAATAATCGGGCCACTGTCCACTTCCGCACGGACAATATGAACCGTACATCCTGTTATTTTCACCCCAGCTTTCAGCGCATCCCCCACACCATCAGCGCCCGGAAAACTCGGTAACAAGCTGGGGTGGATGTTGAGAATTCGGTCGGGGAAAGCGTCAAGGAGAACTTCGGTGATGATTCGCATCCAACCGGCCATAATTACCCACTCCACATCATACTGCTGCAGGGTCTTGACAATTTCGCCATCTAAATCTTTGCGGCGCTTGTAGTCGCGGTGGTTGAGCAGCACAGCCGGCACGCCCCACCTGTCGGCGCGTGCGGCGACTTTCGCTCCGGGGTTGTTGTAAATCACCACTTGTATTTGGGCGTTCAGCTGCCGGTCTGCGATCGCCTGGGCGATCGCTTCAAAGTTCGTGCCGCTACCGGAAGCCATCACTCCCAGTTTCAGCGGGGAGCAGGCGGGGGGATATTCCACCATCAGGTTGGGGGGGATGGCGGGAGAAATGAAGCTGGGAGTGGGTTCAGCCGGTGGCCGATCGGAAGTCATGGGCAGAGAAATGGAATCAGCGGTTGATGCAATTTTGATATTAGCAGGAAAATGCGCCGGCGATATTAAAATAAAATAAACTTTTCATCAGAGGGATGTCCTGAGAAACCCGGTTTCTTTAAAAAACCGGGTTTCTGGCATTCTCGCCTAGACTGTAGGGTGGCTTACGCTTCGCTTTCCCTCCCTACTTATCTGTAGGCTTTGGCATAGGTAATCGCGCACATGGCCCCATATTTGATGTGATGGCCGAAGGCAACTCCTGTGACTAGGTAATCTGGGTTAAAGATGTTTTTCCTGTGCCCGCGAGTGGGAACTCCGTCATCTATAATTAAAGACATCACAATATCTTCCGCTGTGCGGTCGCCATAACTGATATTTTCCGCCGCCGCACCTTGCCACTCACCGTAACGATTCATCCGGGAAAACGGATCGCTGCCATCACTGCCCGTGTGGCCGGTTAGACCTTTTGGCCCTTGGTCTTTGACGTGATCTCTCGCTGCCATAGACATCCCTCTCGACACTTTGAATGGCGGTAAAGAACGAGCCGAGCGCAAAAAGCGGATTGCCTCCTCAACCGCCCTGACGCCTTCCTGCGTTATGATGGGGATTTGTCCGGGCAGTTGCAGCAATTTCCCATTATAATACCGCATTCTTGGTTCCAAGTTTGCCGCACACGCTGCTGGATTTGTTCGCGCCAGATTCATCTGCGCGAGAACTTTTTGCTCTAAGGGCGAGAGGTAATCTATCATCGACTTTTTCTCCTGGTTTAAAAGTAACAAACCCTGTTTGGTAGGTGTGTGCAGGCGTCCCGACTGTGCCTACGCCATCTCTCTCTAGTAGCACAGGCGGGACGCCTGTCGCCGTCTTTGCGGATTTGCGGGTGGCGGCGGGGAAAGCATATCCCATAGCGCTCCGTCTGGAACGCACCCAATTTCACAAAGTAAACACCCGGATTTAAGATGCGCTTCCCAGAAACTGACCTGCTAGGTATGATGGGGGGCATTGCTGATTAGGGGTAAAACATCAAGTCCTTGCAAATAAGATGAAGTTAACTGCCCTGATTTTACGAATTTACAGCCAATTACGGCAATTGGGCCGCAATTTGGCTGCATCCCTGGGGAAACGCCGACCGCATCTGCCCGAAGCTGAAGCTGCTTCCCCGACCGTGGATTATCATACAAACCGGAAAAAAGGCAAAATCCTGGCATTTGCTCTTTCTCTGCTCTTCGGACTAGCCGTGACTCAGATTTACGCCGCTTTTCCACCGGCAGGAGTAGCCCAACAGACAGGGCCGGCCTCTCAACTCGTCAGTGTTGGCCACACGCGGGAGTTCCGTGGCGTGTGGGTGGCAACCGTGGCCAATATAGACTGGCCCTCTAAGCGGGGAGTGCCGGTGGAACAGCAAAAAGCCGAGCTGATCCGCATCCTCGACCAGATGCAAGCCCTGAACCTGAACGCACTGGTTTTGCAAGTGCGTCCGGCTGGAGACGCCTTCTATAACTCGCAACTGGAACCCTGGAGTGCGTGGCTGACCGGCACCCAAGGCAAGCCGCCAGAACCATTCTACGATCCGTTGCAATTTGCAATCGAAGAAAGCCACAAGCGCAATATCGAACTGCACGCTTGGTTCAACCCTTACCGCGCCCAAGCAAAACAGCAATTCCGTCTCGCCGGCAATCACATGGCGGAGCAATATCCAGAATACGCCTATGAATACGGCGATTTGCTGTGGATGGACCCCGGTGCCAAAGTTGTTCAGGACAAAACCTACGAAGTGATTATGGATGTGGTGCGCCGCTATGATGTAGACGGCATCCACCTCGATGATTACTTCTATCCCTATCCCGAAGCCGGCATCGAATTCCCCGACTCGAAAACCTATTCCGCTTATCGGGCTGCCGGTGGCTCCCTCTCCCGAGGCGACTGGCGGCGCGATAACGTCAACAGGTTGATGAAGCGCCTCTCAGACGGCATTCGATCTGCCAAACCTTACGTCAAATTTGGTATTAGTCCCTTTGGCATATACCGCCCCGGACAGCCGGCAGGAATTGTGGGACTCGACCAGTACAGCGAACTTTATGCCGACGCCAAAAAATGGCTGGTAGAAGGTTGGGTTGACTATATGGCTCCCCAACTTTACTGGCGCATTGACCCGCCCCAGCAAAGCTACCCCGCACTGCTGAATTGGTGGACGCAAAACAACCCCCAAGGACGGCACATTTACGCCGGCAACTACTTGAGCCAACTCAACGGGGAAAGCTGGCCGATTTCCGAATTCACGAGACAGGTTGAGATTTCTCGCCGCAAAGCAGACGCTTTCTCTTTGGGAAATATCTTCTTCAGCATGAAGGTTTTCAAAGAAAATCGCCTCGGCGTTAATGATGTCTTCAAATCCTCGATTTATCCCCGACCGGCACTCCCACCGACGATGCCTTGGTTAGACGCGCAACCCCCCGCTCCCCCCACAGGCGTCACCGCCAGTGCCGGTACGATCGCTTGGGACCCGGCGGTTTCTGACGACATTCGCTCCTGGACTGTTTACAAGCGCACCGGCAACAGCTGGACACTCTGGGGAATTGTCCCCGCCGACACTGCCGGTGCCAGAGTTGGGCCAGGCACCTACGCCGTGTCCGCCGTGGATCGCATCGCTAATGAAAGTCGTGGCGTTGTTGTCTCCGTGCAGTAAATAGGCCAGCAAAACTCCGCTCAGACAACTCAGAAACCCGGTTTCTTGAAGAAACCGGGTTTCTCGCTCGCCAACTCTCCCGCTCCCTGCTGATAAACTCATCCGCTTCTTGCGGGGGGTTCCTCGACCAACTTAAAAGTCTTTAGATTCTTGACACTTAAAGCAAGGGACAGACTTTTCTCCTGACCAATCGGTAAAGGTATTTTCATCCTTGTAATGCCGAGGAGTTTGCATCAGGAATCGCCAAGCTTCCCCCGCATCAACTAAATTCATGCGGTCAGGATAGAGTTCTTGCAATAATTCTTGAACCTTGGGATAATAGTCGGAGTTCATACTCGGGAATATATGATGCTCCGTATGATAGGAGAAATTCAAATGCAAGACATCAAAGATTTTAGGCACCCGCAGAGAAACACTATTGATCAGCGGATCGTTAACGCTAGTCATCCGGCAAAACATGTGATTTGTGTAGATATAGAACATTGCACCGGCATGGCCAAGTCCTATGGGCAGAAAGTAGCTCAATGCCAGCTTAAGTGGGTGGAACTGCAGACAGGCTAATATCCCCAGATGAATCATTACAATCCCTAAATATTCCACTGCAATCGCCCGGCGCTCTTTAGCACTGACTGTAAATGCAGCAGGAACATAATCGACGGATTCGCTATTAAACAACAGCACCGAAGTCAGATTGCGAAAGCCATGCACCCCCCATGATGTTGCCATTCCCACTGTAAACCATACAGGATTGACTTCAGATGACGGCACAAACTGATTCTGAATCCACTTCCCCCAAGTCTTAGGCTGTGCTTCTAAATAATTGCGATCTGGATCGGCGAGAGAATTCGTTTTGTTGTGATGCTCTCGGTTATGAACTGCTTTCCATAAAGTCGGTGGCATCCACCCCATTGCTAGCCCCAGCCAGCTAATCACCGGCATCAGATGTTTGTTTTTAATCACGCCGCCATGCATGATATCGTGGGAGCTAAATAGCAAGACAGTGACGCTATTACCCATCACCACTGCTAGAGGCAAATAAAGCCACAAAAGATAGACTGGCCACCGATCCAAATAGTATGCAATCGCCCACCCCAATATCAATATGGCCAGATTGATTAACAGAATAGCCAACTTACTGGCATCAGGTTGAAAAGCCTCAGCTGGAAGCAGATTGCGCAATTTCTTTGCGTATTCAGCTTGGGCCATCAGCGGTTTATCGTCAACAGCAAGACTCACGTTTTTGTCAACTCCTTTCAGAATCCACACGTCAAAAATTAACAGAACCTCAAACGAGAGAGCGGGTTGCAAACCCCTTAAATACGCCCGAAACAAATATAAGCTCCAAGCGCCCCTCTCGTAAATTCATTGAGACAATTCTCAATGTACCACAGTTTTGCCATCTCGGGAGAAAAAGACGCCGCACACCCAACTATCCAGTCAGTTCCCCGAACCCAGAATTTGGCCATCTGGGAGGAACTCCCCAGCCACCGCATCATACCCTCTTCTGTCAATTCAGGCAAGATAACATAATTGATCGCCGATTTTTCATGTTGCGTTTTCCACCCAATCCGCCCTACAAAGCGTCCCCCTGTCAACCCCCTTGTAGGCGCAAGAGAATAGACATTCTCAAAGCCCCCTTTTTAAGGGGGGTTTGGGGGGATCTGGATGCTTAGACTTATAAATAGCAACTTGGGTTATATAGCGTTTCTCAGTTGGAGCAACTACCGCCAAAAACCCGTTTTGGTATTCTCAAAGCCCCCCTTTTTAAGGGGGGTTTGGGGGGATCTGGATGCTTAGACTTTCTCAGTTGGAGCAACTACCGCCAGAAACCCGGTTTCTTTAAGAAACCGGGTTTCTCAGTAGTTTCTCAGTATCGTCAGGCGGAACGCACCCTGCAGAACATCACGCAATCGCCCCAGAATCAAGCCGGCGAATCGCCACAACAGCCGGCTTCGGCGGGTCATTCGCCCCCTTACTCGGCCAATTTGAACCCACCGGCACCTTGCGACTTTGCACGAACTCCTTCCCCTCCGCACTCAGCATCGCAAACTCCCGCATTTCCGCCGCCATATCCTTGCGAATTCCCATCACCTCCCCCGGATGCTGCACCGACAGAAATAGCGTCTTCTGATCGCTAGTAAAAAACGGCCCCGTCGTCTCGCAATCCATTGGCCCACAACCGAACAAATAAGCATTCCCCGCATCCTCCCCCGATGTGGGAATATACCAGATAGAATTATTCCCAAACACACCCATCAAATTCGACAGATTCACCGGCTTTCCCTCAGCATCAACCCGACTCTCAACCGCTCTGTTTTGACTGCGGGTGCCCAGATCCGTCACCATCCAAATATTCCCGCTGCGGTCAATTAGCAAATTGTCCGGGTTAGAAAAACCGCCACCCCCAACAGCCGGTTCTCCCCCCGTCACAAATATCTTCCAGCGGAAACTCAAAGCAGTAGGCTCATTCCCCATTTCCTGCAAGCGCACAATCCAGCCATACGGGTAAGGCGTCTCCCCATGTGGCCCTTTGAAAATCCGCTTGTCGGGTCCCCCTTCCTCCCCAGAAAGACCAGCAGTAAAGCTAATATATAAAGAACCGTCAGGTGCAATTTCCGTATCTTCCGGACGCGCAGTGCTAGTAGCTCCTGCAGCATTTGCGGCGTAGTGAGCGTCAATCAGAATCGCGCCTTGTTTCTCCTGTGGGGTGCCGGTGTACAAATCCCCCAGCTTCTTGAACTTCTGCTTAAATTGCTTGATTTCCTCATCTTTCTTCGCTTTGAGATAGGACAGGCGAGACGCCTGTCTTACATTACCGGGTAGCGGAATCATTTCCCCTACAATATTGCTAGGGCTGTCGGGATTCACCGGCGTGTCCGCTTTCAGCGGAATCCAGGTGCCGGTGCCGTCCGCATTGAATTTCGCAGCATATAACATGCCGTTTGTCAACAGTTTGGAATTGGCTTTATCCTTCGGGTCGCGCACAGGATCGCGGCTGACAAACTTGTAGACGTGCCCGCCCATGCGATCGCACCCCGAATAAAACGCCAGCGGTTTGCCGGCAACCACGCGCACCCCCACAGCTTCGTGCCGGTAGCGCCCCAGCCAAGTGTGTTTCGTGCCATAATCATTAGGGTTAGCAGGGTCAAGTTCCACAATCCAGCCGTACTTATTGCCGGCGAGTCCAAACACATTCCCCTGTCCATCAATGCTTTCACTGCTGAACGTTAATTCCCCCGGATTTGCCGCAGTACCGTCAGCACACACCCCCTCCGCCACCTGCGCCTGGAAATTTTCCTCCCCACTCAGCACCGTACCCCAAGGAGTAGTCCCACCGGCACAGTTAGCCAAAGTCCCAATAATGCGATCGCCCAGCCCGTCGATATAGCCCTGTCCCTGCTTTTTCTGAAAAATGGCCACAGCCGGGCCGGTAGCTTTCAGATACTTGCCATCTTCCAGCCCAGAAATGCCCGTAATCCGCCGGTCAGCCTTAGAATTTGTCCGCTCCCAAGAGCCATCCGCCTTGCGGCGCAGGGAAATCACCCCCAGCCCCTGATCTATTAAAGCTTCTTTGCAAATCTCCCGAATTTTAGCCTTAATCGGGTCCTTATCCGGCAGCGCGAAAGCATTCAGCCCATTTTTACCGCCGGCTTTTTTCACCGCAGCGTCCACCTCCTCAAAAGGCAGCGACTTGCCAATCACCTGCAGGAAAGTTTGCCGCCAGGGGATATCGCTGATATACTCAAAATTGACCGTCAAATAGCCCTCATCCTGGCCAGTTTCCACAAACGACAGATAGTCGTTATTATAGCCAAAGCGAGAATTCCCAACCTTATCCCCCCAGGCGGCAATCACCTGATAGGTAAAGCCTTCTGGAAGTATCAAATCGTCCGCCACTTCATAGGTTTTGTAGACTTCCAGCTGCTGTGCCGGTGAAATCCCATCCGTTGTTACCGGCATTGGCCCCTTAACAGGACGAAAGCTCAATTTCCGGGCGTTTGACGAAGGCGCTTGTGTCGGGGCGTTTGGCCCACAGGACTGTAGGGAACTCAATGTTACCGCACCGGCAGTACAGCCCAGGAACAGCAAAAAATCTCTGCGCTTGAGAGTCATGTTGATTTTGGATTTTAGATTTTAGATTTTGGATTGGGGGATTCCCCGGAAAAGCAAAGCCTCTCAGGACTCGTATTATAGCGGGTTTCAGTTGGATGAAGTACAGCCTTTGAAACCCGGTTTCGCCAAAGTTACCGGGTTTCTCAGTACCTCACTCATACGAAAACCGCTATATATTATTATTCATCCTGGTTTCTTTGCCAATCTTCTCTTGCCACTCTTCTAGGGAGACGCGCTTGCGTTCCGCCAAAAAACACCACTAATTTTCAACCTCTCACTTTAAGAAATATTTAAGATTTTCTCATTTTTGGGTTAGCTCAAATCCCGCTTTGCCAGGAATTAATTTCTCCCCCCCCCTCTCCCTCTTTCTTGGCGTCCGAGGGCTGGCTGAGCGGTTCAAAAAACTAACCCCGCTGACCAGTAACAATATAAGCCACACGCTGACCGATATTAGTAGCGTGGTCAGCCATACGCTCCAAATGGCGGATCACCAGCGCCAGCAACAGAATAGGCTCAACCACCCCCTTAACATCCCGCTGGTGGGCCAAAGTTTGGTACAAACTGTCGTAGGCGTCATCGACAGTAGAATCCTGATCTTTCAACCTGCGCCCCGCCTCCGCATCCAAATTGGCCAGAGCCAGAAGGCTCATCCCCAGCATAGCTTGGGCGTCTCGGGACATCACCTCAACTTGAGGCATGCAGGGATGAACTGGATATGGAAACAGTTTAATCGCAATCTCTGCCAGGTCTTTAGCATAGTCCCCGATGCGCTCGATATCGCGCACCAGCTGCATAAAAGCGCCCAAGAGTCGCGAATCCTGCGCCGCCGGCGCTCGCAGAGTCATCAGCAGAACGCAGTCGGACTCGATTTGCCGGTAAAATTGATCGATCTGCTTGTCCAGCAAAGGAATAGCCTGAGCAGCTGCTAAGTCCCGGTGGAACAGCGCCTGGTGGCTGAGGCGAAAGGAATTTTCCACCAAAGCGCCCATGCGCAAAACATCCCGCTCCAAGCGCTTGATTTGGCGCTCGAAATTAGTTCGCTCACTATTTGGATTGGAAGACGCAGGATTCACCCCAGTTGTTGAGAAAAGTAACGACGGTAACATTACCTAGCACAGGGCTGTCAGTCTCAAGAGTGCTTGTGACTACATTTCACTCCCGCTCTCTGGCATCGTGGCCAAATTGATACATAATTTAACATATTAAACGGGCGTGCGAGGGAAGCCAGACGTCCTGGTGAGCTGTGTGGGTGGCAAAGGGAAGCGAGAAGGCGGGACAGAAGCGGCGTGCGGAAATACCCCTGAAGCTGTGCCAACCTCAGAAACCAGGTTTCTCTGGTTCCTCTGGTTCCTCTCGTTTCCAGGCTCTGCCTGGGAACGCCGCTTTGGAGGCTCTGACTTGAAAAAGTTCGTAGTTGGGCTTTAGCCCTACTGGATCTCCGCCGCCCGAAGCGCGAGTTTTCATTGGTGGTGGTGTGCGCAGAAAAGGCGCGACTGCCTCCTTTCAAGGGAAAAGCAGCATTATTAGCCTAACAGCTTACCCCTGTGCCACCGTCAGAAACCCGGTTTCTTTGAGAAACCGGGTTTCTTGATACTGGGCTATGCGCTGAGAGAGGCAATCCGGGTTCCGGGAGCGAACAAATGGATTTGCAGCCACGCACCGCCAGTTTCGGGGTGGTTGCGGGCTGTGACGGTTCCGCCGTGGGCGAGGACGATCTGCCGGACTATGGCCAAGCCCAGACCGCTGCCGGTGCTCGGCTGTACCAGGATTTCGGAATTGCCCGATGCCGGCTGTGGGGAAAGGCTGCCTGCAGGCCATATCCCTCGCGCTCGCGACGGATCGCCCCGATACAGCCGGTCAAACACATAGGGGAGGTCTGTTTCTGGAAAGCCCGGACCGCAATCAATAATATCGATTTGAACCTGTTCTCGCCCCGCCGCTTCTGTGGGGGCGACGTTCGCGGGCGAGAGGCTGGCGCTGACTTGAATCGTTCCCTGGTGGGGGCTGTAGCGAATGCTGTTATCGAATAAATTGAGAAAGACTCGGTAAAGACCGGACTCGTCGGCTTCTACCAGCAGCTTTTCGGGTTCCGAATACGCCAGGGAAAGCTGTTTCTGTTTCGCCAGCGGCTCCAGGCTTTGCCAGACAGACTGAATCAAAGCTTGCAATTCCAAGGGTTTGCGCTTCAGATTTTTGCTGGGGTCGGCTTCCATCTGGAGCAGGTCAAGCCAGTCCTGTACCAGCTTAATCAGCCGGTTGATTTCCACAAGCATGCGCTCCACCCAAGTGCTCAAGGGAGGTTGCAAACGCCCCTGCAAGGTTTCCGCCACTAAGCGAATGGAAGTCAGGGGGGTTCTCAGTTCGTGGGCTAAATCGGAAACCCAGCGGTTGCGAGCTTGAGAGAGCGCTACAAAGTCCTGCCGGTTTTCCAGAAACACGCCCACTTGACCGGCTGGCAGTGGCCAGCTGTAGCCCCGCAGCGTTAGCGCACCTCGGCGCTGCGCCTCCCCATCGGCAATTGCTGGGTGGAACACCCACTCGCACTCACAGGGCTGCTGGCGCTGTCTGGTTTGCTCGATCAGCTGGTCGAGTTCATAGGAGCGCACCACCTTGAGCAGCAAGCGCAACTGTTCAGGCTCCCAGTTGTGAATGCTCAACAGCTGTCGCGCCTGCTCGTTGCACCAGAGCAGCTGGTTTTCTTCATCCACCTGCAGATAGCCGATGGGCGCGACTTGGAGAATCTGCTCCCAGGTTTGCAATTGCGCTTCCTGCAGCAGCAGCTGCTGGTTCACCCGGCCAATTCCGCGCCGCAAGCGAGCCATTTCGGGGAAAGAACTCCCCACGTCATCCTCAGGCAACATTGCCAGAAGCCTCTGCAGCTGCTGGCTTCGCCACAACTGCTGCATCAGCCAAAACCCGAGCCCCAGAGCTAAACCCAGAAAAAATGCGGCTAGAGCCATCTGGTGTTCCCTCGTAAACAAAGTTTTGAGTTTTGAGGAATGAGTTTTGCATTCACTCAGCACTGGGCACTGATCGCTCACCACCTTCTTCAGCCTAACCGATAGCCAAATCCCCGTACTGTAATAATGTATTCAGGCTGGCTGGGATCGCGCTCCAATTTCTCCCGCAACCAGCGGATATGAACGTCTACTGTCTTGCTGTCGCCAATGAAATCCTGCCCCCACACATGATCGAGCAGCTGGTCCCGCGACCAAACCCGGCGCGGGTAACTCATAAACAGTTCCAGCAGTTTGTATTCCTTGGGCGACAGGCTCAATTCTTCCCCCCGGACAATCACCCGGCACTCTTGGGGATAGAGGGCGATATCCCCAAACAGCAGCACCGGCGACTGCGGCGAAAAATTCAAGCGCTGCCGGCGCAACAGGGCTCTGCAGCGAGCAACTAGCTCCCGCATGCTGAAAGGTTTTGTCAAGTAGTCATCTGCCCCCACTTCCAGCCCCAAGACGCGATCGGTTTCGCTGCCTTTGGCGCTGAGAATCAAAATTGGTACATGGTTGCCTTGATGTCGCAACAAGCGACACAGATCCAGACCGTTGATCTGTGGCAACATTAAGTCCAGAACAATCAGGTCAAACTGAAGCTCACTGTGCTTCGGAGTGGAGTCACACAGCAAAGTCAGAGCGGCACGCCCATCCGGAGCGGTGGCGACCTGGAAACCTTCCCCTTCTAGGGCCAAAACCAGCATGTCCCGGATCAGGGCTTCATCTTCCACCACCAAAATCCGGCCCGTTTGCCCTATGTCTGGGATGACAGGGCTTTTCACTGACTCAGTAGAAAACATAGTTGTGGAGCCTATTGTCTAAGTCCACTCCCATACATACAATAAAAACTGGCTCCTGATGGCTTTTGTTACAATAATCATAATATTCTCTTAACCCACCAGGGCGTTGAACAGGTAGCCAACCGCAATAATGCCGGTAGCCACCAACCCGACAAACACCGCCAGCAGCCCCGGTTGCAGGACTTTCCTGAGAATCACCATCTCTGGGAGGGACAAAGCTGTCACTGCCATTGTGAATGAGAGTGCGGTGCCCAGAGGCATGCCCTTATTGACCAAAGCCTCGGTAATCGGCAGCACACCGGCGATGTTGGCATAGAGGGGGACGCCGATCGCAGTGGCAATCGGGACGGCTAGCGGATTTCCGGCACCCGCCCACCGGACAATCAGGTCTGCCGGTGCGTAACCGTGAATCCCGGCACCTAGGGCAATCCCACCTACAATATAGCACCAAACTGACTTAAAAATCTCGGCAGCTGAATATTGACCTTGCTCGATCCGCTGTTTCCAGGTCATTGTTATCTCGCCTGAATCGCCCTCATCTAGCTTGCCACTCACACGGGCTTTTTGCAATTCCCAGACAAAGGGTTCAACCCATTTTTCCAGTTTCAGCAAACCGATAGTGTAACCGGCAGCAATCGCCAGTACCACCCCAAACCCGATATACATCAGCGTCACTTTCAGCCCAAACAACCCCCACAGCAACACCACCGCCACCTCATTCACCATCGGGGCTGAGATCAGGTAAGAAAATGTCACCCCCAGCGGCACACCGGCTTCTAAAAAACCAATAAACAGCGGCACCGCTGAGCAGGAACAAAAAGGCGTCACAATCCCCACCCCAGCTGCCATAATATTGCCGATAATAGTGCGCTTTCCTCCCAGCCAGTCCCGCACTTTCTCTGGCTGCAAGAAAGTTTGCAGCGTCCCCACAGCAAAGCTAATCACCAGCAAAAGTGTCATAACTTTGGGAACATCGTAGAAAAAGAAATGCAGGCTAGACCCCAGATGAGAGTCGAGGGATAAACCCAGCAATCGGGTGACAATCTGGGTGGCTAGCCAGTCAAAAGGATAGAAAGGGTCGAACATGATACAATATGCTGAGAGCTATTTTCTCAAGGAATTGTTAAGCCAGACAGGGGGCAGAAACCGGGTTTCTTCTGTAGGAGGGAGCAGTTTTCGCGCTTACCCAGTACAAGAAACCCGGTTTCTTGAGGCTCCACTTTTTCTTTATAAATGAGCGCTAAGGCTGCAACAGGGGTTCAATTTGCTGCGGGGAAAGGACTTTGCCTTTACTCACCACTTTGCCATTAACTGCGAGGGCTGGGGTGGACAAAACTCCCCGTTTAGCAATTTCAACTGGGTCGGTGATGTGCAGCACTTCTACTTCCAAACCTGATGCAGCAACCGCCCGCCGCGCATTCTCTTCTAGCTCGTAACACTTTTTGCAGCCCGAACCGAGGATTTCAATTTTGAGATTGCTCATAACAGCACTCCGTTTTTTTTAGTTAAGGATTTTGAGCGCCTGCGGGCTTATTCCAGCCCGAAAAGCTTCAAAGCTGCCTTGCGGATCAGAGATTCCGGAATGGCTTCATACACTTCGCCGGCGCGCTCAACAGTCTTGCAGGAAGTTTCCCTGCCGGTTAAACTGGAACAGGAAGAGCAGTGATTTTGGGAAACCCTCACTTCTTCAGAGAGAATTGCTTCCACCGGCACGCCATTGAGCAGAATTGTATTGGACTCAGTCACCTGCCGGTCGGATAAAATTGTCTCGCTGAAACTCCCCGCCACACCTGCCGGTTGCAACTCTTTGGACAGTTCCGCAATTGCCCCACAAATACCCCAGAGAGTGTCTGGCCGGTTTCCGCGCAGCGACGGCAAGTTTTTCCATCTACTTCCAGATATTTCCATTCTATCTTAAGTTGCCGCATTAGCTTTAACCTCCCGAAACAAATTTTGCATTTTTTCCCCTCCTTCCCAGGAGGAACCTGGGAACGCTCCTCTAGAGGCTCTGCCTCCTTTAACAGACAAGCCTATTATAGCAGTAGCCCTATTGATTAGGACATTCATTTCCCTATCCGCGTCCATCTGCGTTTATCTGCGGTTTTAAATATTGAACCGCAGATAAACGCAGATAAACGCAGATAAACGCAGGCGTGGCACTGTCCTAACCTAAATCAACCGCCCCTACAGATTCAATTAATGTTACCACCCGCTCCTTAATTTCATCCCGCACGCGGCGAAAAGTTTCCACCGGCTGTCCATCCGGATCGTCCAGCTGCCAATCTTCAAACACTTCCCGAAGCACCCAAGCTTCGGGCAAATTCACCCCACACCCGCACAGGGAAATCACAGCGTCCCAGTCTTCCGGGTTGAAATCGCTCAGCCGCTTAGAGGTCTGATTGCTGATATCAATCCCAATTTCAGACATCACCTGAACGGCGGTGGGATGCACCCGGCTCGCGTCCAGCCCCGAGCTGGTTGCCGAAATTTTTCCCTCTCCTAGTATTCTAGCAAATCCTTCTGCCATTTGGGAGCGGCAGGAGTTTTTCTTGCAAACAAACATGACTCGTTTCATCTTTTTCCCTCAAGATAGATTAGTAAGGTGCGTTCCCTTTACCCTGGCACTTCACCGGCAGGTTCGAGAAGGGGTAACGCACCCCACCCGCAGGATTTCAATCCAAAATCCGGGCATCTAAAATCCCAAATTGCTAGGAGAGCAGCGGGGGTCGCGCAAAGTGGCCTTTTCTGGCTCGCGCCGGAACCAAAAGGCGGTGCGCTTGCACAATTCTACTAACATCAGCATCACCGGCACTTCGATTAAGACTCCCACAACTGTAGCCAGAGCCGCGCCTGAATTCAAGCCAAACAGCATGACAGCTGTGGCAATCGCGACTTCAAAGTGATTGCTCGCCCCAATCAGGGCTGCCGGTGCGGCATCTTCATAGGACAACTTCAGCTTTTGCGCCGCTACATAAGAAATCAGAAAGATAAAGTTGGTTTGGATGAACAAAGGAACTGCAATCAGCAGGATATGCAGCGGATTATTAACAATTAGATCGCCTTTGAAGGCAAACAGCAGCACTAAGGTAATCAGGAGAGCGGTAATGGCAATCGGACTGAGATACTGCAAAAACCGGCGCTCGAACCATTCTTTGCCTTTATTTTTGAGAATCCAGTGCCGGCTGTACATGCCAGCTGCTAATGGCAGCCCAACATAAATTATCACCGACAGCACAATGGTTTGCCAGGGCACGACTAAATCGTTCGCCGCCAGCAACCACCTCCCCAGCGGCGCGTACAGAAATAGCATCGTCAGCGAATTCACCGCCACCATCACCAGGGTGTGTCCCTGATTGCCATAGGAGAGATACCCCCACATTAGCACCATTGCGGTACAGGGGGCAATCCCTAAGAGAATTGTGCCGGCAATATAAGAATTGTACAGCGGAACTTCGCTGCCCCGGAGCAGTTCCGTACCGGCGAGGAGGGGGCGAAACAGCCACCCCAAGAAAAACTGGGCGAACGCTACCATCGTGAACGGCTTAATTATCCAGTTTACCACTAAGGTGAGGATGACTGGTTTGGGGGCGCGGATGGCATTTTCTGCCTGGGTGAAGTCAATCTTGACCATGATGGGATACATCATGAAAAACAGGCAGATGGCAATGGGGATTGAGACTTGATAGACGCTCATGGCATCGAGCGCCACCGCTACGCCGGGAAACAGCCGGCCTAGGGCGATGCCGGCTATTATACAGAGAAACACCCACAGGGTGAGATATTTTTCAAAAAAACTGAGGTTGCTGCCGGCTTTAACGGCTGAGGCACTCGCTTCAGGATTGTGGGAACTCATTTAGATATTGTCCAGAATTCAAAACTTAACAGGCGCTAAACGCTAAAACTTGGCTTCTTTCCGCAACAGCTCGCCAATGGTCAGCTTGAGTTCAGCCTTGCCCTCAAACACTGTGCCCACTTTCCCTCTTTCAAAGTGGACATATCCCAGGTGATAGCCTTCATCCGGTAAAGGGATGTAGCCCACAGAAGCGACGGTTCGCTTGGCATTTTTGAGGTAGTATTCCACAAAGGCTTTCACCGCTGGATTCTCTTGGGCGGACTTGACGCTGACGTAGATGAATAGCGGGCGAGCAAGTGGCTGGTACTGGGATTTTTCCACGGTTTGGCGAGACGGAAGCACCGGTCCACTTCCGCTGTCAATGGCTAGGGCCTTTAATTTATCTTTGCTGTCTTCGTAATAGGCGTAGCCAAAGTAACCCAAAGCGTTGGGATCTTGGCTGACGCCCCGCACGAGGACGAGATCGTCTTCGCTGGCGGTGTAGTCGGTGCGGCTGGCTTTAGGTTGACCTACGGTTGCTTCTGTGAAATAATCAAAAGTGCCTGAATCTTTACCGGCACCGTAGAGTTTGAGCGGTTTGTCTGGCCAAGACGGGCGAATTTGCTTCCAGCTGGTGATTTTCCCTTGAGCCGCCGGCTCCCATATCTTTTGCAATTCCGCTACCGTGATGTCGTTCGCCCAGCTATTTTGGGGGTTCACCGCCACGGTGAGGGCGTCAAAGGCTACCGGCAGTTCTGTGAACCTGACGCCGGCTTTGTTGCAGGCTTCCATCTCTGCGGTTGTGATAGGTCGGGAGGCGTTGCTGATGTCTGTTTCGCCGGCACAAAATTTGGCAAACCCACCGCTGGTCCCGGAGAAGCTAACTTCTACTTTTGTGCCGGCATTCGTGGCTTGATATTCTTTGGCCACGGCCTGAGTTATCGGGTAAACCGTGCTGGAACCGTCAATTTTAATGGGCTGCGGCGCTTGCGACTGAGATTTGCTGCATGCGCCCAAGAGCGCCGCAACTGTTGCAGCCAAAGCAAGTATGCCGCATCTGAAAGCTTCGGGCTTTTCTGTTGCGTTCATCGACCTCACCCCGATGACATGATTTTGGGGTACGAGGCTATCGTATCAAAAAAACTTGATTCGTCAAGCGCAGTGAAACAAAACTTAATATTGCGGGGGGGTTAGTCGCAGGAGCGAGCTGGCAGGACGGGACTGAAGCGCCGGCAGTCGGCGAGGTACTGTTCGAGGGCGGCAAACTGGGGGGGGTTGAGGCTGTAGTACATCCAGCGACCTTCCTGACGGGCGCGGACGAGACCGGCGTCCTTGAGAGTTTTCAGGTGGAAAGAGAGCTTGGACTGAGCCACCTGCAGCACTTCGCAGAGTTCGCACACGCAGAGCTCCCGCTGCTGCAGCAGTTGCAAGATTTGCAGCCGCAGGGGGTCAGAGAGAGCGTGGAAGCCGGAGACAATCTCAGCCGGTGCTGTGGTGGAGGTCTGAAACATCAACTTTTTTCAAACGTTAACTAGATTTTAACCTGACCTGGCGCGTGACCGGCGAGCCTCGCTAGGATCGAACCTGTACGATTACTGTAACAACCTAGCAATGCTGCTGCACTTAAGTACCTGGCCAGAAGTGGAAGCCTATCTCCAGAAGTCCACCGGCATGATTTTCCCCATCGGTTCCACGGAGCAACACGGACCAACCGGCTTAATCGGCACGGATGCGATTTGCGCCGAAGCGATTGCGCGGGGGGTGGGAGAGGCGACCGGCGCACTGGTTGGGCCGGCGATTAACGTCGGCATGGCGCTGCACCACACGGCATTTCCCGGCAGCATCAGCTTGCGCCCCAGCACGATGATACAGGTGGTTCGAGACTATCTGGTGAGTTTGGCCCGGGCGGGATTCACCAAGTTTTTCTTTATTAATGGGCACGGCGGCAATATTGCGACGCTCAAGGCGGCTTTTTCGGAGACTTATGCGGTGCTGGCGGAGTTAAATGTTGCCGGTGCGGAGCGGGTGCAGTGTGAGATCGGCAACTGGTTTATGTGCGGCTCGGTTTATAAGTTAGCAAAAGAGTTATATGGGGAGCAAGAAGGCTCGCACGCGACGCCGAGCGAGGTGGCTTTAACGCAGTATGTCTATCCGGAGGCGATTAAGCAAGCGCCACTGGAGGCGGAGGTTTCTCGCGACCACAAGATTTACGGGGCGGCGGATTTTCGCCGGCGCTATCCGGACGGTCGCATGGGGTCGAATCCGGCGCTGGCGACGCCGGAACACGGGAAGCAGTTTTATGAGTTAGCGGTGAAGGAGTTGAGCGGTTCTTATTTGAAGTTTTTGAGTGAGGGGTGAGGGATTGAGGGAGTGAGATGTGCCGGTTTTGGAAAAGGGCTGCCGGTTGGCGCGGCATGAATTCGGGCGGCGTTACAGGGGCGAGTTCGTCTGCCCCTCTCCCCTGCTAGCACTGATATATAGCGCGTCAATAACCTTCGTGGAAATTTCAGAACCCCGGTTTCTTTAAGAAACCGGGGTTCTGGGCCCTATGCGGTTGAGCAAATCATTTA
>JALOOK010000031.1 GCA_025454445.1 Oscillatoria sp. Prado101
CGCAGCTGCTGCACTGCCCCTACCGACAGGAGCGGTCTGATCCAAGCCACCAATTCCCCCCACTCCCGGGACTCCGCTGCCGAGCCTGCGTGCTTGAACTGGTGCGTGTAGAACTCAGTCCAGAAGGGCGGCGCTAGGTGCGAGAGCCAGCGCTTGCGCCACCGCTTCAGCCAGCGGGCCACATCTTCCCATTCCGGCAGTCTGACTCCCAAAATCGGGGGAAAGTCCGCATAACTGACAAATCTGCTCACCGTCTTGGCGTGGACATAGACTATGTGCTGCTTGCAGTCGATGCGGCGAATATCCTCAATCCTGATCTTGAACATCAGCGCTACCGTCTCTTCGGTCACAAATCGGGCTAGGGGGTGCAGCACCGGCGACTTGTGGTTGATTTTTGATTCTCGGATGGCGGGCGAGTTGGCTGAGGGCTGTGGGATCATGGTTTCTCCTTTGGACAGTTTTTGCGGGTAGGTTTTTTGGGATCGCCCTTCAGTCTTCTGGCTGGGGGGCGCTTTTTTTATCCTTACTACCACTCTAGCGCCTCTGTCGCGTCTTGTCAAGCCTAGTTTAAAATTTTATAAAAACTTTACAAAAGACTTGTGTTCAAGTGCTAAGATGGAACAGAAGTCGTTAATGGGCCAAAGCTGTTGTGACGAGAGCCAGTACAGCAATTGGGGTAAGTCCCCTAATCAAGGAAATGGTTCAGAAGAAAGCGTTAGAGACGCGACTGACGCTCAAAGAGGTGATTTACATGGGGATGCTTGCCATCGACGAACTGGACGATCAGCGCCGCGAACAACTGGCCGATCGGGTTCACCAGATGCAGGTCAACGGTGAAATATAGGGTATGGCGGACGATCGCATGGGGCATCATCGCATGGGGCATTGCAAGCCCCGTGCTAGGTGGATATGGGACGCCACGCCCTGAAATTTAGGAATATCCGGAAGAAAGGTTTTTACAAATACCCGACTTTAGACCGGTTTTGTATATATGCTTTCTTCCGGATATCAAAAAATTATACCTGGCGGGCCGGCACAGCCAAGGGCCACCGGCTGAAATTTGGCCAAAACTTGGCCAAAACTTGGCCAAAATTTGGCCACCCGACACTGGGAATATGCCCCATGCAGGCGCACAGGGGAGGCCAAGACCTCAAATTTAGGGATATCCGGAAGAAAGGTTTTTACAAATACCCGACTTTAGACCGGTTTTGTATATATGCTTTCTTCCGGATATCAAAAAATTCTACCTGGCGGGCCGGCACAGCCCAGGGCCACCGGCCAAAATTTGGCCAAAGTTGGGCAAAAATTTGGCCACCCGACACTGGGAATATGCCCCATGCAGGTGCACAGGGGACGCCAAGACCTCAAATTTAGGGATATCCGAAAGAAAGATTTTTACAAATACCCGGCTTTAGCCCTGTTTTGTATATATGCGTTCTTCCGGAAATCAAAAAAGTTTACCAGGGCGGACGGGCATAGCCAAGGGCAGTTGGGTGAGTTCATCCCAATGCCCCCAGTCCCGCCGCCATGCCCCATGCCCCCAGTCCCGCCGCCATGCCCCCAGTCCCGCCGCCATGCGCCAATTGGATAACCCCCCACTGTCCGTTGGTCAGCCAGTCGGTGCCGGTGCGATTGAGTGCTTCTACCTGTGAGGGGTCTAGCCCAGCAGCCACTTCCGATTTCAGGGTGCGCAAAGCAACCGCCGGTGCTGGTAAATAGCAGACAATATCTGCTAGGGGAATCGTAAAATCCCAATGCCGGTCGCCCAGTAACCTCCGGTAATTGGCATCGCCTTTGAAAACAGTCAAACCGGCACGCGCCAGTTCCTCACGCACCGGTGCCGGCATTTCCCAACCCGCCAAAGGCGAAGTCCAAAACCAATCCTCAACACAGACCAAACGCTGATCTTCCCACCAGGTTTGCAGGCGCTTCCCTAAAGCTAAAACCTGCGGCTGTTCAAACCCCGCTAAAAACCCCAGGGTATCCTGAAAATCCTTAAGCGTTGCGTCAGAAACAAACGTCGGGTGAGGCTTCAAGTGCAGGTTCACCTGACTTGCCAGACCGCTTTCTAAGAGAAAATCCGCCAAACAGAGGTCGCAAACAAATTCAAAACCAGCATTATCCGCAATCAAGTTAATACGCTTGTTTTTGCTAGAGGTTAGCAGATTCACAACTTGAGGCGTATCGTCTGCTAGCAAGTGTTCTTGCTGGCGTCGGATGTCAAAACTACTGCGATTTCCCTCAAACGCCGACCAAAGACTCAAATCAACTCGATTGCCCCACAAAGCAAAATACAGCAGCGCCACTAACATGTTTCGAGTTTCTTCAAAATCCGCTCTAGATGGGGACTGCAGCCACTGGTTCAACTCTCCGCACAGAGCGATAATAGCAGTTGCTGACATTTCTAGACTAGCCTGCTTTTGAGCCTGAAACGGGTCTGCGCCTTGCCACTCGCCCGGACGGAAGTAACCGGTAATTTCTAGAATTTTGCGATACAAATAAGTCTCGGTGACAAACCAGGGAATATCCACCCAGCGCTGCCCTATATAGGGGCTGATATAGTTGCGCCAGTCAGCCACGTCCGCCCCACCGTCATCTTCTAGCGGCGGAACATATCCATCAACTAAGTCTTTCGCGAGGCGCTCTAATTTGTTATTATAATCGGGGGGGAAGCTGTTTTCCCCAATCACTCGCCGCACGATTGCCGGCAGCCGGTGGGTAACAGTTAACTGAGTGAAAGAACCGGATTCTGAACCTAAGAGTGGGGGCGGACAGGGTAATTTTAGCATTTTGTTATTCTGAGAAGGGGTTGTTTATTTAACCGCCCCCGTGAAGGGACGCCTTGGTAAGAGGAGAGTTTGTTGGGGTGTTATAGCAGCAGTCATATTGGGCACGGACATCAGTGGTCTAGGGATAAAAGGCGTATAGCAGTAGCCATATGGATTAGGACATTCATTTCCCTATCCGCGTCCATCTGTGTTCATCTGCGGTTTTAAATATTGAACCGCAGATAAACGCGGATAAACGCAGATGTGGCACTGTCCTAACTATAGTAAATATGGCGTTGCACAATTGCGGCGATCAAACCCCCCCCCCCACCCCCACCCCCCCACCGGGGGGGGGGGGTTTTGGATGAGTGCAAAAAGGGGCCAGAAACCCGGTTTCTTTAAGAAACCGGGTTTCTACCCTTTCATAAAAAATCCCCCACCGGCAGGCAGGGGATGTTTTAAATTACTTACAAGCTGGATTGCCAAATCAACCGAATTTACCGGCAGTGGAAGCAATCAGGAAGGCGGCGTAGGTGAGGACATAACCCACGGTGAAGTGAGCCAGACCGACCAACCGGCCTTGGACGATGGACAGAGCCACCGGCTTGTCCTTCCAGCGAACCAGGTTCGCCAGAGGAGTGCGCTCGTGCGCCCACACCAGGGTTTCAATCAGTTCTTGCCAGTAACCGCGCCAGCTGATCAGGAACATGAAGCCGGTCGCCCAAACCAGGTGTCCGAACAGGAACATCCAAGCCCAGACGGACAGGTTATTCATGCCGTAGGGGTTGTAACCGTTAATCAGCTGAGAGGAGTTCAGCCACAGGTAATCGCGCAGCCAGCCCATCAGGTAGGTGGAGGACTCGTTGAACTGGGCGACGTTGCCTTGCCAAATGCCCAGATGCTTCCAGTGCCAGTAGAAGGTCACCCAACCAATGGTGTTCAGCATCCAGAACATGGACAGGTAGAAGGAGTCCCAAGCGGAGATATCGCAAGTGCCGCCACGACCGGGCCCATCGCAAGGGAAGGCGTAGCCGAAGTCCTTTTTGTCGGGCATCAGCTTGGAACCGCGAGCATCCAGAGCACCCTTGACCAGAATCAGGGTGGTGGTGTGCAAGCCGAGGGCGATGGCGTGGTGGACTAGGAAGTCCCCAGGACCGATAGTCAGGAACAGGGAGTTGGTGCCAGAGTTGATGGCATCGAGCCAGCCGGGCAGCCAGACGTTGCCGCTGTTGGGCCAGGCGGTGGTAGCGATGCTGTCAGGATTGGACAGCAGCACGTCAAAGCCGTAGAGGGCTTTCCCGTGTGCGGCTTGAATCCACTGGGCAAACACCGGCTCAATGAGAATTTGCTTCTCAGGGGTGCCGAAGGCCACAACCACGTCGTTGTGGACGTAGAGGCCCAGGGTGTGGAAGCCCAGGAACAGGGACACCCAAGACAGGTGAGAGATAATCGCTTCTTTGTGTTCGAGAACCCGGTAGAGAACGTTGTTTTTGTTCTGTTCCGGATCGTAGTCGCGCACTAGGAAGATGGCCCCGTGGGCGAAGGCACCGACCATGATGAAACCGGCGATGTACTGGTGGTGCGTGTACAGCGCTGCTTGAGTGGTGTAGTCCTTAGCGATGAAGGCATAAGGAGGCAGCGAGTACATGTGCTGGGCCACCAGGGAGGTGACCACCCCCAGGGAAGCCAGCGCCAGTGCCAGCTGGAAGTGCAGGGAGTTGTTCAGGGTGTCGTACAGCCCTTTGTGACCATCACCCAAACCGCCTTTGGGGGGTTTGTGGGCGTTCAAGATTTCCTTGATGCTGTGCCCGATGCCAAAGTTGGTGCGGTACATGTGACCGGCAATGATGAAAATCACTGCGATCGCCAAATGGTGGTGGGCGATGTCGGTCAGCCACAGCGACTCGGTTTGCGGGTGGAAGCCGCCCAAGAAGGTGAGGATAGCCGTACCGGCTCCTTCAGAGGTGCCGAACACATGGTTCGCCGTGTCCGGGTTTTGGGCGTAAACGCCCCAGTTGCCGCTGAAGAAGGGGGCCAACCCTGCCGGGTGGGGCGGGGTGCTCAGGAAGTTATCCCAACCGACGTGCTGACCCCGGGATTCCGGGATGGCAACGTGGACTAAGTGGCCTGTCCATGCCAGGGAGCTCACCCCAAATAGGCCCCCCAGGTGGTGGTTCAAGCGCGATTCGGCGTTTTTGAACCAGGATAGGGAGGGGCGGTATTTGGGTTGCAGGTGCAGCCAGCCGGCGAACAGCATCACGGCGGCTAGGATGAGCAGGAACACCGAACCTTGGTAAAGGTCGCTGTTGCTGCGCATGCCGATCGTGTACCACCAGTGATAGACGCCGGAGTAGGCGATGTTCACTGGGTTGGATGCGCCCGCTTGTGTGAAAGCGTCTACTGCCGGTGCGCCGAAGTGCGGGTCCCAAATCGCGTGGGCGATCGGGCGGACGTTGAGAGGGTCTTTCACCCACTGTGGGAAGTTACCTTGCCATGCCACATGGAACAGGTTGCCGGAAGTCCACAGGAAGATGATTGCTAGGTGGCCGAAGTGGGAGGCGAATATCTTTTGGTAAAGATTTTCCTCCGTCATGCCATCGTGGCTTTCAAAGTCGTGGGCTGTGGCTATCCCGTACCAGATCCTCCTTGTTGTCGGATCGGCTGCCAGGTCCTGGCTAAATTTTGGGAACTTTGTTGCCATACGTCTCGATGAATCCTGACTCTTGAACTTCTCCTAGCTGCCATATCTCTTATTGAGCCGGCTTCAGAAGCAAGTTCCTCTAAATTTTACATCAAAAGATACAGCTCAGTTGCTGTATCTATAGAGCGTATCGATTCTTAACATTCCCCGGAACTAAGGCACCGATTGGGAAGAACCTGTATTTAGTGTAATGTTTAGATTGACTCTAACCTCTCAAATCCAAAATCTAAAATCTAGCGGCTATTAGCCGACTGAAATGATGCGAGCTAGGAAGAATGCCCAGGTTGTGGCAATTCCGCCCAGGAGGTAGTGAGCTACCCCAACAGCCCGACCCTGAATGATGCTCAGAGCGCGAGGCTGAATCGCAGGAGCGACCTTCAGCTTGTTGTGAGCCCAGACGATGGACTCAATCAGTTCTTGCCAGTAGCCGCGACCGCTGAACAGGAACATCAAGCTGAATGCCCACACAAAGTGAGCGCCCAGGAACAGCAAGCCGTAAGCCGACAGAGCTGAACCGTAGGACTGGATCACCTGAGAGGCTTGCGCCCACAGGAAGTCACGCAGCCAGCCATTGATGGTGATTGAGCTTTCAGCGAAGTTGCCGCCGGTGATGTGATCGACGGAGCCATCTGGCGCAACGGTGCCCCAAACATCAGACTGCATCTTCCAGCTGAAGTGGAAAATCACAATCGACAGGGAGTTGTACATCCAGAACAGACCCAGGAACACGTGGTCCCAGCCTGAAACTTGGCAGGTGCCGCCGCGACCGGGACCGTCGCAGGGGAAGCGGAAGCCCAGATTCGCCTTGTCGGGAATCAGGCGGGAGCTGCGGGCGAACAGCACGCCCTTGAGCAGGATCAGGACGGTGACGTGAATGGTAAAAGCGTGGATGTGGTGCACCATGAAGTCTGCCGTACCCAAGGTAATCGGCATCACGGCCACCTTACCGGCAACTGCCACCACATCGCCGCCGAACACATAGCTGGCTGGTGCCAGAGCGTTGGGAGCGGTATTGCCAGGAGCCAGGAAGTGCAGGTTTTGCACCCACTGGGCGAACACCGGCTGCAGTTTAATCGCCGTATCGGAGAACATGTCTTGGGGCCGGCCCAAGGCACGCATGGTGTCATTGTGGATGTACAGGCCGAAGCTGTGGAAGCCCAGGAAAATGCACACCCAGTTGAGGTGAGAGATGATGGCATCCCGGTGGCGGATGACGCGATCCAGCAAGTTGTTGACATTCTTAGCTGGGTCGTAGTCCCGCACCATGAAGATGGCGGCGTGAGCGCCGGCACCGACAATCAGGAACCCGCCAATCCACACGTGGTGGGTGAACAGGGACAGCTGAGTCGGGTAGTCGATAGCGATGTACGGATACGGAGGCATCGCGTACATGTGATGGGCCACGATAATGCTCAGGGAACCCATCATGGCCAGGTTGATAGCCAGCTGAGCGTGCCAGGAAGTGGTGAGGATTTCGTACAGACCCTTGTGGCCTTCACCCGTGAAGGGGCCTTTGTGGGCCTCCAAGATTTCCTTCATGCTGTGGCCAATGCCCCAGTTCGTCCGGTACATGTGACCGGCGATGATGAACAGCACAGCTATAGCCAAGTGGTGGTGAGCCGAATCAGTCAGCCACAAGCCACCCGTGACCGGGTTAACACCGCCCTTGAAGGTCAGGAAGTCGGCATACTCACCCCAGTTCAAGGTGAAGAAGGGAGTCAAGCCCTTGGCGAAACTGGGGAAGAACTGCGCCATGGCGTCTGTGTTCAAGACGTATTCTTGGGGCAGCGGGATGTCCGCGACGCTGGCGATCACTTTCCCGTTGAAGGTCAGCGGTTTGCCGGCATCGATGGCATCCAGCATGGCGTTCACCGGCAAGGAGACGTGAATCTGGTGGCCCGCCCAAGACAAGCTACCCAGACCCAGCAAACCTGCCAAGTGGTGGTTCATCATCGACTCCACATTCTGGAACCATTCCAGTTTGGGAGCCCGCTTGTGGTAGTGGAACCACCCGGCGAACAGCATCAAACCTGCCATCACCAGCGCCCCAATCGCTGTTACATACAGCTGGAAGCTATTGGTGAAGCCAGAAGCACGCCACAGCTGGAACAGACCAGAGGTGATCTGAATCCCGTGGAAGCCACCGCCCACATCGGCGTTGAGAATTTCTTGACCGACAATTGGCCATACGACTTGAGCGCTGGGCTTGATGCCGGTCGGATCGCTCAGCCAAGCTTCGTAGTTGGAAAACTTAGCGCCGTGGAAATACGCGCCGCTCAACCAGACGAAGATGACAGCCAAGTGGCCAAAGTGCGCGCTAAATATCTTGCGGGAAACGTCTTCCAGGTCACTGGTGTGACTGTCGAAATCGTGAGCGTTGGCGTGCAGGTTCCAAATCCAGGTAGTGGTTTTTGGTCCCCGAGCCAAGGTGCGGTCGAAGTGTCCAGGCTTGCCCCACTTCTCAAATGAAGTGGCTACTGGATCTTTATCGACTGTCACCTTGACTTTTGGCCCCCGCTCAGGAGGACTGATTGTCATCGAGACTCTCCTCTCTAATAACTACGAACGAGTAATTCTTCCCCCTAGACTTGGCCTTGCGCTCTTGAGCGCACGGCGTTGCGCCTACAGGCAGTGGTTCGCCTTTCTGTTGAGCGCTGGTTGGCCCTTGAAAGGCGACGCTCATTAAACCGATGTTGAGCTTCTTAACTTTTTATAGTGTATAGCAAGCTCCTGGTTTCGAGACGCAACCGTTCTAAAAAAATTCGCCTGCATCCACCCGGATCTTAAATCTATCCGGATGTAAGGCAATTTTTTTCTGCCCTGCAGGGAAATAAATCCCTACAGGCACAAACGGCAGTGGATCTCCCCCTCCCCCTTAAAGACAAGGGGAGAGATCCGGATGCGGTTATTGTTTGCCACCAGCCGGACACGAGCGCATCAATCAGCCGCGCGGCTCTCCTGTTGATTGTAAAGGAAAACCAGGGCTTTTTTCAGAATCAGAGCCTGTTGGCTACCCAACAGCCTCTCATCCCACCCGCTCGCCCATCCGGCACCGGGCTGAAAGCTCCAGCCCCAACATCCAGGAGTCCTGTCGCTGAATTATATGTCTTGCCGCCGCTGCTATCTGAGTGTGCTTAACAAAAATTAAAAAAAGCCTGCCGCCGCTCTTATCCCGCCTTGCGCCCCCAGCCCTGAGAAAAAGTCAAGAGGGGAGGCGATTTTTTAACAAAACGCAACAATCCGTTAAGGAAAGATCCCTCCTTCTCAACTGGGCGCAGCTTTTGGGTATATCCAGCTCGGCCCCCAGGCAGGCAATTCTTCTCAAAGGCCCAGATAGGGCAATATGGTTTTTGGGGGTTGGCAGCAACTGCATCAGTTGCCAGAGAGCCATTCCCCGTCAGTCCATTGAAATCCTCCCCTGGATTCGATTACATATTTCAATAGAACGCATAGGAGAGTGGCTGCGTGTTTGGGATGAATTGGCTCAAGACTGCTGCGAGAGCGCTGCTGACATCGCTGGTGGCAGTCGTTTTGGTATTGGGTTTGGTCAGCTGTGGGGATCGCCTCCAGCCCTCAAAGGAATTGGACAGCGGTGGCGCTCCACCGGCTCGGATAGAGGAAAAAATCTCAGAAGTCTCCCCACCCTCCGTCATTCAAGAGCTGGGCCAGACTGCCGACATCTACCGGCCTCAAGTGGCAATTCTCAGCCCCCAGCCAGAAGAAGTGCTGTCAGACACAACTGTTAAAGTGCGGCTCCAGGTTCGGGACCTGCCGGTCTTTAAGAACCCAGAACTAGAACTTGGCCCTCACTTGGCCGCCATCCTGGACAACCAAACTGCCAAGGAAGTGTACGACCTCAACCAGCCGCTGGTCTTCGAGGATCTGCCCCCAGGAACCCACACCCTGCGAGTGTTTGCCTCCCGCCCCTGGCACGAGAGCTATAAAAATGAGGGTGCCTACGCCCAAACCACCTTTCACATTTTTGCCAAAACCTCGGACAACACCCCCGATCCAGCCCAGCCCCTGCTGACTTACAACCGTCCTACCGGCACTTACGGGGCAGAGCCGGTGATGCTGGACTTCTACCTCACCAACGCCCCACTCCACCTCGCCGCCCGAGAAAATCCCGACGACGAGATAGCCGACTGGCGAATTCGCGTCACCGTGAATGGCCAAAGCTTTGTCCTCGACCGCTGGCAGCCGATTTACCTCAAAGGCTTCAAAACCGGCAAAAACTGGGTGCAGCTCGAGTTTCTCGACGAACAGGGAAACCCGGTTAAAAACGCCTTTAACAATACAGTGCGGCTAATCGCCTACGATCCGAAAGCAAAAGACACCCTTTCCCAGCTGGTTCGCGGCGAACTCTCCGCTGCGGCACTTCGCGGCATTGTCGATCCTAACTATATAGCCGCACCGCCCGCACCAGAGCCAACACCGGCACCCGCCCCCGAGCCAACACCGGCACCCGCACCGGCACCCGCCCCCGAGCCAACACCGGCACCCCAACCGGCACCCCAACCGGCACTCACCCCTGAAGTTCCAGCACCTGTGCCGGTGAGCACCCCTGAACCACAGGCAGAAGTGACCCCAGAAGTACCCGCACCGGCAGCCACCCCAGAAGCAACAGCAGACGAAGAGTCCTCACCCAACCCCGAAACTGCTGCTAGCACCTCGGAAACAGTGACGGCTGAAGCCAAAGAAGCTGAATCTGAGACTGAGGCGGCTGATGAAAATGAACCGCCAGCCGAGAAGGATCGCCAAGAGTAAAAATTAGGCGGCTGATGGCAATTTGGCTTGTTCGGGAACCCCGAGAAAATCATCTCGTCTGGTGTAATACCCGGATGAAGTGTTCTCCGGCAAGCCAATTGTTATTTAACATTGATATGCAGATAGAGGGGAGTTTTCAATGCTGGAAAAACTTCTGCAAGCCGCCACGATCACATTCTTGCTCAACCTGCTAATGGCAATGTCATCGCCTTCAGCTGCTCCGAAATCAAATGAATTGCAGTGGCGGGAAATTCTCATGTCAGCTGCACTATCAGCCAGTCAAATTCCACAGGAATGTTTGGCGAACACTAATTTGCTCACAGCGACGTCAGCAGCAGATTGATAAATGATGTTACCGATGTGGGCCAAGAGCCCTCAGTAAGCGACCGGCAATATTATATAATAATTCAAGTTGCTATGGGCCAGAAACCCGGTTTCTTAAAGAAACCGGGTTTCGCAGTACCTCACTAATCTGAGAACCGCTATATATCCCCCCTTTCCCCCCCTTAAAAAGGGGGGCGCAAGAGAATGTCCCCCCCTTTTGAAGGGGGGGTTAGGGGGGGATATCACCTGAGTCACTGCGCTCGCCGATACTTAAACAATAACAATAATTTGCATACTAAAAATTGCGGCACACACAAAATATCTTTAACATTTAGGGCCTAAAAAATGTGTAATATAGGTTCATAGCGCAAATTAAATGCACAATAGCTAGTGGGGGCTGCTGGCATCGACTCTCTACAGTTGCAGGGGCTGGTTCACCCGCGATATAAGGCCCAATGCCCCGCACAAGCCGCTGCCCAAAGTCCGATGTCCAATGCGATCATGCCCCATGCCCCATGCCCAAAAAGTACCGATACCTGCTGTTTTACAAACCTTACGGCGTTTTGAGCCAGTTTACAGACACCGGCAGCCCTGGGACAGACCGGCACACACTCAAGGACTGGGTGCCGGTGCCTTCCGTCTACCCAGCTGGGCGTCTGGATCGAGACAGTGAGGGACTGCTGCTGCTCACCAACAACGGGCAACTGCAGCACCGGCTGCTTGACCCCCGATTTGGCCACCCGCGCACATACTGGGTGCAGGTGGAGCGCATTCCAGATCGAGACGCCCTACAGCGCCTGCGCTCGGGCGTGGAGATCGAAAATTACCGCACCCGACCGGCAATAGTTGAGCTGCTGCCGGTGGAACCGCCCCAGCCGCCTCGCAACCCACCGATTCGGTTTCGCAAAAATGTTCCCACAGCTTGGCTGCAAATCACTCTCACAGAGGGGCGAAACCGGCAGGTGCGGCGGATGACAGCAGCAGTGGGGTTTCCCACCTTACGGCTGGTGCGAGTGGCCATTGGCCCCCTGCGTTTAGAACCGCTAGAACCGGGGCAGTGGCGCGACTTAACCGCAGATGAACTCAAACAGCTGTGCCAGTCGCTCTCACTTCCAGAGTGAGCGGGCGTTGCCATAGGTCTTGCTTCGGGCCGGTGGACAGTCATAGCAATAACCACTTAGGTTAGGACAGTGCCACATCTGCGTTCATCTGCGTTCATCTGCGGTTCCTTATTTATAGCAGTTGCCGGTCATCGTGCCGGTGGACACTTCTCCTGACGCAGGACAGGCGTCGGGGCTGTCCATATGCTACAAGGGTGTTAGAAAGCTCGTACTGGTGCGGAATCTAGAGAGACAATTGCCCATTGTCATCAACCAGCCCCTACACATTGATAACCGATCATGCTCGTCTGTCCCAAATGCCAGTTCAAAAACCCAAGTGCCCACAAGTTTTGCCAGCAATGCGGCACGTCCCTGACCCAGAAAGTCTGTCCTGAATGCGGCGAAAAGGTGGCGCTGTCCGCGCCAAATTGCCACAACTGCAATGCCGCTGTAGGAACTGTGTGGCTGGCCATTATCTGGGAAGAGAGTGCCCGGGCTTTAACCGGCCCGCACCGCGTAGGGGCAGCGCTGCGTGGCTGCCCTCCGGCACTGAATTCACCAGAATCGGCAAATTCTGCAATACCGGCAGCCAGTTCAGCCGTCACTGGGGCCTCAAATCAGGACAGTCGGGCCTCTGAAGTCGCAAGTGTCAAGGGGCAAAACCGGCAGTTGGATGGCTCACGGAACTTGGCTGAAAGTCAGACAGCCGGTGTCAGCTCAAAAGAGGCGGCAACCGCCCCGCCAGAAACTGCTTTAGCGGCGGTGAGTTCAGAGAGTGCCATCGAAAACAGCTTCACGGCTGCAGCAGGATATACAACCAGCGCTCCCACCCTGATTCAAAGTGAACCCCTGGCACCCCTACATCCTTGGGCCTGTGAGTATTTAGACCCGCAGCAGCGCTACAAATTCCTAGAACCCTTGTCGCCAGCAGAAGAAACCGCAACGGGACAGACAGAAGTAAGAGTCCTGGATTGCCAGCCATTCCAGCTGTCTCCCCTGGCAGCTTTCGCCGAAGCCTCCGCAGGGGTGCCCCAGATCCGCGCTGCTGCTAGTTCAAAAGCGGAGACGGCGAGGCCAGAGGGAAAAGGCAGCGTCAAAAATATAGCAGAGCGGGAGATTCCGGTGATGGCGCAGGCGTATTTAGCCCTCCAGTCGCAGTCGGAGCTGTGTCTCAACCTGCCCACGATCCACGATGCGTGGCAGCACAGCGGACAGTCCGTGGTGCTGCTGGAGGACAGATCCGATTTACCGCTGCTTTCAGAGCACTGGGACAATGACAGCGTTTCCACAGTGGATCTGTTACATTGGCTGTACGAAATGGCTTCCCTGTGGGCGGCGCTCGAACCTTGCTCGCAGCGTCAAAGCCTGCTGGTGGAGAGCAATCTGCGAGTGGATCAGAACAAGATCCTCTGCTTGCGACGCCTGTATCCTGAAAAACCGGAGGCACCCATAGGGTTGCAGGATTTAGGGCAGCTGTGGCAGCAGTTATTTGAGCGGTCGGGGCGCACCCTGCTCGGGTCGGTTACCCAGCTGCTGCGCGAGTGCTGCTTTGGTGAGATTCAGACTGTGGATGCGCTGCACTACCGTCTGCAAGAGATTGCCGATGAACTGCTTCTCAGCGCCTCGGGGGTGCCGGTGGAGATGGGAGAAGATGATGAAGACACGCCGACGATGATTCTGCCGGTGGAGTTGCTGGCCCTGGATTATGCTGGCCGCAGCGATATCGGTCGCCAGAGAGCCCACAATGAGGACTACTTTGGCATAGATACGAAGATGGAAAATCTGGAAAGCCCCCACAGCAGAACCGCACACGCCCGCTGCCTGTTTGTTCTCTGTGATGGCATGGGAGGGCACGCTAGTGGGGAAGTGGCCAGCGCTCTGGCCGTTGACACCCTGCGGCAGTATTTCCAGACTCACTGGCTTGACGAAATGCCATCGGAAGCGAGCATCCGGGAGGCGGTGCTGTCAGCCAACCGGGCTATCTATGACCTCAACCAAAAAGAAAAAAGCTCTGGTAGCGGGCGGATGGGCACAACCCTAGTGATGGCGTTAGTACAGGACACCCAGGTGGCTGTGGCCCATGTGGGGGACAGCCGCCTCTATCGCATCAGCCGCCTGCAGGGGCTGCAGCAACTCACCACCGATCACGAGGTGGGCCAGCGGGAAATTAAACGGGGTGTGGCGGCAGATATTGCCTACTCCCGCCCTGATGCCTACCAGCTAACGCAAGCTTTGGGCCCGCGCAGCGAGGATTTCATCAGTCCTGAGGTGCAGTTTTTGGAACTCTATGAAGACACCCTGCTGCTCCTGGCATCCGATGGCCTTACGGACAATAATTTGCTGGAAACCCACTGGGAAACTCACCTGGCTCCCCTCCTCCGTCCAGACGCCTGTTTGGAACGCGGAGTCAGCCAGCTGATTGACCTGGCCAACGAGTGCAATGGCCACGACAACATCTCAGCCCTGCTGGTGCGGGCCCTGGTGCAGCCGAGCCGCACCGCGTAGGGGCAGCCGCCGATCCCGCCCCCCTTGGCTGCCCTGCGGATAAGCTATTGCGCATTTAATTTACACTATCCATCCTGATAGGATATTTCGGGTGCAGTCTGGGTGTGTGTCCCGCAAATACAGGCGTTGAAAGCCAACCAGGCAGGCTGTGTTTGGTAACAATAGATAGGCAAATTAAAAGACAAAAAGCTTATACTCACGCCAGTTTTGGATTTTGGATTGCTCTATTTTGGATTCATCCCCCGTCTCAAATCTAAAATCTAAACTCTCAAATCGCTTGTGGTAACACTGACCCTTTTAGATCCCCAACAGCAAACTCCCTTGCAACAGTGGCAGTTTGAGAATCAGCCGGCGATCCGCATTGGCCGATCTCCGGACAATCATGTGGTCCTCAGCGATCTCTTGGTTTCCCGGCAGCATCTGGAATTGATCCCGGGTGCCGGCGGGACTTGGCACCTGGTCAATTACGGCACTAATGGCACCTTCGTTGACGGCACCCTGGTGTATCGGGGGCCGATCTCCGACGGGGCCCTGCTCCAGCTGGCTGCCGGTGGCCCGCTGCTTAAATTTCAAATCGACTCACCCGTGGCAGCCGGTTTGCCTTGGGGGAATTTGAGAGCTAATGGCTATCAAATTCCCATTGGGGAGAGTCATCTGGTCGGATCTCACAGGGGGCAAGACATATGGAGTGCGGGCGAGAGTGGGGGCGTTCCGCCTGATCTCTCAGGCTGCACTCATGCCGGCAACTCGCCGAAGAACTTGTTCTGCATCCACTGCGGCCAACCCCTGAAAGTTGAGGGCACTATCCGCCAGTATCTGGTGTTGCGCACCCTGGGCAAGGGCGGTATGGGCACTACCTATCTGGCTTGCCAGCCAGGGGGGTATGGCGTTAGGCCCCAGCTGCTGGTTCTCAAGGAAATGAATGCCGATATGGCTAAGATTCCCAAAGCCAGGGAACTGTTTGAGCGGGAGGCTCGCACCCTGCAGTCGCTTGGCCATCCGGGAATTCCCAGGTTTTTTGACTTTTTTGTGGAGGGGAACAAGAAATATCTGGCGATGGAACTGATCCACGGTCAGGATTTGGAAAAGCTGGTTTTCCTGACAGGGCCTGCCGTGCCGGCCCGGGCCATTGAGTGGATGATTCAAACCTGTGACGTTCTGGACTATCTCCACAGTCAAGACCCCCCGATCGTACACAGGGATATTAAACCGGCAAATTTGATGGTGCGCCATGCCGACGGTCGGGTTGTGGTGCTGGACTTTGGAGCTGTCAAGGAGATCGGCACTCCCCAAGGCACTCGCATCGGTGCCCCGGATTACAGCGCCCCGGAACAGAGTCGCGGCCAGCCACTGATTCAGTCTGACCTGTACGCTCTAGGCCCGACTCTGATTTTCCTGATCGCCGGCACCAGCCCCCACAAGTTTTTTCAGCGGCGGGGCCAGCACTACCGGTTTAACCTGGAAACTATTCCCACGATCGCGCCCGATTTGCGGGCTGTGATCGACCGGGTGACGGAACCCAAACCGGGCGACCGCTACCCGACCGCAGGCGATCTGGCCCGGGCTTTGGCTGACTGTTTGTAGGGGCCTGCCTCTGCGCATCTGGCCCCCAAGGCCGTTCTAAACGTCCTCCTCCCAGGTTTCCACCGCCAGCAGCTCGCTGACGGGGTCTTGCATGGAAAAGTCAAATTCGTGCAGTTCTTTTTTCCAATAGGGCCATTCATCCCCATAGAGGAAAGCTATCTTCCAGATGCTATCCGTTGGTTTGATTAGCTTGGATTCCACAAGAGAACGCACCCGACGCTGGAACTTCACCATCGGGTGAATAACCTGCTGGTTCATACGAACTTTCACCATTGATTAAATTTGGCAAATACTTCTGACTCGTAGGCTTCCGTATACCGATCTATTCCCTATGCGTAGATATGCAGGCGGTCGGGAAGCTGCCTTATCTTCTTTTAGCGCAACACCTGCGCTTTTGGCAAGTTTTTTTTCGCACAGGCGGCACCTTTGAGCTAACTCTCTGGCTTTAGCGCCTGTAGGTGGTAAAGCGCCTGCGGATTGCCTCCAGGCTGCCGCTGGCACGAGAGCGCTTCGCTAATGCGCACTGCATTCTGCTTAAAAACCGCCGCTCAGCGCCCCGCCCGGAAATGCGACCTCCGGGTAAGAATGCCTGGGGGGCAGCTTTTGACACATCCCCCCCTGCACGCAAGCGAGCGCCAGTTTTGCGGGCCTGCCAGGGGGCCACTTGCGGTCACAGGCGGGATGCCCCGATCTTCTGGGGGTGCGGAAAACTGGATCGGGGCTGCTCTGCTTGCGGTAGGCTCAACAGCCAACCGCGACTCAAACATGCACTGGGGCATCCCTGTCGGACTCTGGCGAGGGTGCGGGCACCCTGTCCATTGCCCTCCCGGTATAAAACAGAACTGAGGTTCAAGGGTTGGGTATGATCGGGAGGGTATTAATATTGCTCCTCCGGAGTTGCTTATGGCTCGCTACACTGGTTTGTTTGTGGTTGCAGTTCCCTTTGACCGTCTGAGGCAATTGCTCTATGACGTTTTTGAATCCTGCGGCTGTGAGGTGATCTACGACACTGGGGAGTATTTGATGGCCCGCGAAATTCCGGGGAGGATCTCCTATCCCAAATTAGTGAAAGCAGAGGTGATCATCCACCGGCCCAGTGACGAGAATCAGGACATTCGCATGAAGGTCGAGATGAAAAACGAGGAACTGCCCCTTCAATATGATAACCACTGCCGCCAGATGTTTGATTATATCTGGCAGGCAATCACACAAAACCGCCAGTGGCAGGTGGTGGAAAGTACCGCTGGCTAGGGGCGGACTGCCCTAGGACGAGCGAATTGCCGGCGCGGGTAGAAGCCCCTGATGCGTGACCCCTCAACTGTAGCACGCATTTCGAGTCAACCGTGAGGAGTGAGCAATCAACCACACCCTTCCGGGTGCTGATGTGGCAGCCTTTCTTGTCAGCGGCTGGGACATGCGATCCCGCTCCCATTCACTCTTGATTGCCAAGAACCCGGAAACTCTCCTGACCCCCCTCTCTATTCCTGTTGAATCCTTCGCGCTCCGCCACGCCGCTAACTGCTGGTTGCTAAACAATTACTTACCTTAAATGGGCGGTAATTGGTGAGGCGCCAGAAATGAAGTTAATAAACTGATTCAACGGATTTTAAGTAATTTCAGAGATGGCAACTCCTGGCGGCTGCTTTTGGCAGATTGAGAGCGCTGCCGATTAATTGCCTGTCATTGCTTTTCTCCCCTGAAGCCGCTGACTCTGGGGAGAGGGTGGGGGGGGTTGCGCCCCCGACTGTGGGAGCGGCAGTTGCGGGCCGGTGTTTGAGAGCCAAGAGCGGCGCTCAAAGCGTGCCAAAGCCATCACTGGCGGCGCAACAGCAGGGAGTTGGCAACCACACTGACGGAACTGAAGGCCATCAGGGCACCGGCAGCAGCGGGACTGAGGGCAATGCCAAATGCGGGCAGCAGCGCACCGGCAGCCAGTGGAATCCCCAGACTATTGTAAACAAAAGCCCAAAACAAATTCTGGCGGATCTTAATAAATGTGCGCTGGCTCAGCTCAATGGACTCGACGACATCCATCAATTTGTCCCGCACTAGGACAATCCCAGCTGTTTCTACTGCCACGCCGACACCAGAGTGCAGGGCAATACCGGCATCGGCAATGGCCAGGGCCGGGGCGTCATTGATGCCGTCTCCCACCATTGCCACTCGCTGCCCGATAGATTGCAGACGGGCAATCGCCGCAGCTTTGCCCTCGGGACGAACGCCGGCAATTACGTCCTCCGCTGCCAGCCCCAGGCTGTGGGCAATGGAGCGAGCGGCTTCAGGCCGGTCGCCGGTGAGCAGCATCACCCGCAATCCCATCTGCCGCAACTTGTCTACTGTCGCACTGGCGTCGGATCTGAGCGTGTCGGCACAGGCAATCAGCCCAGCCAGCTCTCCTCCAACTGCCAGATAAACAACCGTCTTCCCCTGAGAGGCAAGCTGCAGCGCCTGCTGTGCCGCAGCTTCACTGACCGGGACTCCCAGTTGGGCCAGCCAGTCCGCCGCTCCCAGCACCACCGGCACTCCGCCGACTGTGGCGCGGGCACCCAACCCCGGTTCGGTGTGAAAATCCTCCGCCGGCAGGGGGGAGATGCCGAGCCGGCTGGCTTCCCGCACAATCGCTACCGCTATGGGGTGGCGGGTGCCGCTTTCTACTGTGGCGGCGAGTTCGATCAGGTGGTTCTGGGAATTTTCTTGTTGTTCCCACCCTATAGGGGCAGGAAATCGCGCCTGCCCTGGAAACGAGGCGGTGCGGGTTCCCGGCAGGCAGTCGGTGACTGTGGGGTGGCCTGCAGTCAGGGTGCCGGTTTTGTCAAACACGACAGTGTTGACTCGGAATACTTGTTCGAGGATGTCTCCGCCGCGAATTAACAGCCCGCGCTCGGCACCGATGCCGGTGCCTACGATGATGGCGGTCGGTGTGGCCAGTCCCAGGGCGCAGGGGCAGGCGATGACTGTGACGGCAATGGCCAGCTTCAAACTCAGCAGCAGGGGGGAGGTGTGACCGGCAATCGTCCCGACGCCCCCGGAAAGTATGTGGGAGTGGCTTCCCGGCGCGGAGGCGGGCACTGGCACTGCGTGGCCCAGAACATCTGGCCAGAGGTGGGTGCCGGCAAAATACCAGAACAGAAAGGTGAGAGCGGCGGCGGCGATCACGCCGTAGGTGAAATAGCCAGCTACGGTATCCGCCAGCAGCTGCACCGGCGCTTTGCGGGTTTGGGCTTCTTCAACTAAGGCAACTATCTGGGCGATGGTGGTTTCCTGGCCGGTGTGGGTGGCCCGCAGGACGATGGCCCCTGACTTGTTTAGGGTGCCGGCGGCGACTTGCGCCCCCGGTTGCTTGAACACCGGCACGGATTCGCCGGTGAGCGCCGATTCATCCACTGCTGTGCTACCGGCAACCACTTCGCCATCTACTGGTATTTTCTCGCCGGGGAGAACCCGCAAATATTCCCCTACCAGGACATCGGCGACTGGAATTTCCACTCCCTCGGCGCTGGAGTTCTTTTGTGGATTGGGAACTAAACGAGCACTCAAAGGCTGTAAGGCAATTAAGCTCTCTAGAGCGGCGGCGGCTTTCCTTCTGGCCAGCTGTTCTGCGGTTCTGCCCAGAAGGATGAAGCCCAGCATCATCACCGGCTCGTCGAAGAAGCACTCCCATTGCAGCGTGGGGAATAGCAGTGCGGCGCAGCTGGCCAGGTAGGAGCTGAGGGCACCGAACCCGACTAGGGTGTTCATGTTGGGAGCGTTGCGCCACAAGGACAGCCCGCCGGAAACTAAGATCGTGCGTCCCGGGCCGATCAGGGCGGCTGTGGCCAGCCCGCAGTGGAACCAAATATTGCTCAGCAGGGGTATTTCTTTCCCTGTCAGCTGCCCTAGATGGCCAATGCCGGAGAGGAGGATGAGAGCTAGGGCAATCCCTAGCCGCCACAGCTGCTGCTGGATTTCTTGCCGGTGCCGGTCAGCCCGACTGGGGAAGCCGGTGCTGTGCGAGCGTCCGGAATGGCGCTGCTGAGTGGGGAAGCCGGTGGAGGTGAGGCGTTTGGCCAGGTCTGCTGGGTCAACGCTGCCGGTTTGAAACTCGACTCTGGCCACTTCTGTGGCTAGATTGACGCTGGCGGAGATTACACCCGGATGCTGTGCCAGCTGCCGCTCTACAGCTTTGACGCAGCCGGCACATTTCATGCCGCCTACATCTAGGGTAATTATCTCTCGGTCAGGGGCCGCCTTTGAACCGGCCTTGGGGTGTGCGCCTTGTGCTAAGGCTGTCTCTGGAGAAAGTTGCATAAAAAGATTGCCCAATTGACCTGATATAGCAGCCGGCAGTCAGTGCGCGGACATGGGCATATGCGCATGGGGGCAGTGGGCATTGGGCCAGAACGCATGCATGGCATTGCTCTTAGTCTGATGCGCCCGGGGCCATGCGCCAGGGGCCATGCGCCAGGGGCTATACCATTAATGTCCGCGCCCAATCTGACTGCTGCTATAATGTCCGCGCTCAACCCCACCGCCCAACCTATGCCCCTTATCCCCAGAGGGGGCCCCACCTTAAGCGCCGGCGGGGAGGGGGAGTAAGAGAGGGTTTTGCAGCGAAAAGTTCAATCATCCTTCTACTGCGTCCGGCCATTTAGTTTAGCAATCAATCGGATTTTTTATCGTAGCAACACCTGCAAGAGCCGCTAACAGGAAGTCTCAATACACAAAATTATATAATTTCTTTTTAATTAGTTTGCTATTGCCCGGGCGGGCCGGTTCGACCCGATTGCCGGCTCTCCCCCACCCAGGGGGCGTATCGAAATTAATTAAACGCAATTTTTATAATTTGTAAGCCTGTAATGCTTGCTGGAAGATAACTGTAGCGTTCAAAGTTACACGGTTTCCGGTTAATCGCGATACGAATCTGCCTCCGTTGGGGTGCCGGTGTGTGAGCTTGGGCAAAAGCAGCGGGAGTGGGGCATTGGGCAAAAGCTGTGATTCTTCCATGATGCGCCATGCCCCTCGTCATTGACGTTTTCCTCATGCCCCATGCGCAGCGATGAGTTTTTGGCGGGTGGGGGTGAGGGGTGCTTGACAAAAAAGGCAAAGTGTGATATGTGACTTTAACCGGCATGGTGAGGCATATTAATAGTGTACAGCTTTCCGGCAGCTGACACGCCCGCTGACACTGACGTTCTCAGCCAAGTGTGCCGCCTAGCTGTATAATAAAATATCGCGTAATTTTTTTACGGGCTGCAAATGAATTGGCTCCAAACAAAAAATAGCCTCCCACAGGCGATTAGCTTGTTCGCAGGTGCGGGAATAGGTGACAAAGGATTTGAAAGTGCGGGTTTCCGGTTCTGTCTTCATAACGAAATCGAAGCGGATCGCGCTGCCTTAATTGTAACGAATTTTCCGAATTCTTGCGTCATCCAAGGAGACATATTGGAGCGCGAAAGAGAAATCCTCTCAACTGTCCCCAATCTCCTTGGCCAAGAAGAATTATTCGCCGCAATTGCCACACCCCCCTGCCAAGGCATGTCACAGAATGGACTGGGAACCTTGTTGAAAAATGTGCGGCAGGGTTTGCGCCCGGAATTAGATCCAAGGAACCGCCTGATCCTGCCCGCTCTTCGCATCGCAGCGGCCTTAAGGCCAAAGTGGGTCATTTTTGAAAATGTATCCCGAATGTCTAATACAGTTATACAGGATGAAACAGGGGGATTGGCACCCATTCTGGACTTAATTCCCGAATACCTGGGAAATGATTATATTGGCGAGGCCAAGGTGGTTGAATTTGCAGACTACGGTGTTCCACAACGAAGACAGCGGCTGATCGCAATATATTCAAGACTACCTGAAGCTCGACAGATACTGCAAGCCGGTGGTTCTCTTATCCCCCCACCCACCCATGACCAGTCAGGTAGGTGCGGTTTGCCAAGATGGATTACAGTGAAAGATGCCATTGGTAATTTTCCTTTCTTGGACGGGAAGACTGCGGCCACTGCCAGAGATCCGCGACTGTTTCTTCATCATGTGCCTGTTCTAGACTCTAAAAAATACGAGTGGATACGCCACACTCCTGAAAACGAATCAGCATTCAACAATCAGTGCATTAATCCAAAATGCGGTTTCGATCAGAACCCCACCCACGGTTCCTCTCGTGACTGTTCTGGAATTAACCGAGCTAACAGAGACACGCCTCTATATTGCATAAAATGTGGGGCGCTACTGCCGCGTCCTTATACTCGTGAAAAAAATGGACAGCTAAGGATTATGCGGGGCTACACGAGTGCCTACAAGCGAATGAGTTGGAACCAGCCTGCTCCAACTTTGACAAAAAACCTCAGTTTCCCTTGCTCAGATCGGAAGATACATCCCTCGCAAAATCGGGTGCTTTCGTTAGCTGAAGCCTGTAAATTACATACGATTTCTGACTTTGACTATAAGTGGGGGCCGATCGCGACCGGCGAGCGGCAATTTAAACAGGCTCCTGATAGCCTCGTAAGAGATGCTATTGGGGAAAGTATCCCGCCACGTTTTATGTACCTACTTGGACAGCATTTGTTGGCCATTAGCACCGGCAAAGCTGTGGCAAGAAGGACGCAAGCAGTTCAACTAGAATTGTTCGCTCTATAATAGTCCTCGACTTGTTCGCTAAGTTTCACTAAAGATGGCTAGCCCCTAAACGCTTGAAGAATCGGGTATATTCAGGTAGATTTGGCAAGATAACCCAATTGTTCATCAGCTTATTTCGCGCACTT
>JALOOK010000032.1 GCA_025454445.1 Oscillatoria sp. Prado101
GTGCTGGCCGAGCCGGAGATCTTCATCATGGACGAGGCCACCAGCTCTGTCGATACCCTGACCGAAGCGTTGATCCAAAAGGGTATGGAAAACCTGATGAGAGGTCGCACCAGCTTTGTCATCGCTCACCGTCTCTCCACCATCCGCCGCGCCAATCGAATTATCGTGATTGAAAATGGCCGTATCACCGAGATGGGCACCCACGCTGAATTATTACGCCTGCGTGGACACTATTACAATCTGTACACCCGCCAGTTCAGACAGGAAATGGGAGAGGAATACGAATTGTTCAAGCTCACAGGCGCCGCCGCGGCGACCTAGACTATACTCGAATGTTGGCGTGGCCTGCCCATGCCAACACGGCATTTTCGGGTTGCCAATGATTTCGCGCCTGCACCAAAACTACAAAACATACCCTCGCCAGTTCTGGCTGATTGCTGATGCTGAGCTGATTGTGTACGGCGCTACCGAACCTGATGCTACCGTGACGATTGGCGGGCGTCCGATTAAGCTGAATCCGGATGGCACCTTCCGCTTCCAGATGTCCTTCAAGGATGGACTGCTCGACTACCCGATCATGGCAGTGGCGGCTGATGGCGAGCAAACTCGCTCGATCCATATGCAGTTTAGCCGCGAAACCCCATCACGGAATACTAACACTAAGGAAGAAGCTGTGCTGGAATGGGTGGGCTAAAGGAAATCAAGGATGAAGGCTGAATTAATTCATCCTTCTCGATTTCCGCTTCTGAACCTTTCCCCCGACAGAAGTCGGGGGATTATTATTGGAGATTTCAGCTATCAGCTATCCGAGCGTCACACTTCGATATTCCTGTAAAATATAAAGCATAAAATCCCTATGACTCCTGAAGAAATATCCCACAGCTTACAGGAAATGTTTGGATCTGCTGTTGAGATTCCTGCACCCGGTTCTTGGCAGGTAGAAACGGATAAGTTTCGCCTGTTAGTCTTGCTCTCCGATGACCAGTCTTGGCTGCGGTTTTTGCTGCCGGTCGCCCCTGCTTCGGAAGCGCAACCGTTTCTGGAACAGCTGATGGAAGCTAATTTTGATGACACACAGGAAACTCGTTACGCCCTCCACCAGGGGGTGCTGTGGGGGGTGTTTCAGCACAGCCGTTCGAATCTAATTCCAGCTGACTTTTCTTCTGCAATCAGCAGACTGTTGTCCTTGCACGAACGGGGGCTTTCTGACAGTTTCAACCGGCTGGTGGAAGTGCGCATCCGCCAGATTGTCCGGGCTGCGAAGCTTCAGGGGCAATCTCTGGAAGCGACGCTCCAGACTTTAGAGCGGTTCTATCAAGAAGGACTGATGGGCGATATGCAGCAGGGGGCTTCGTCTCGTGAAGCAACCCTGGCGGCTTGGCGGTATCAACTGGAACGGCTGTGGTCAGAAGAGTAAAACTAAGCAATTTGAGGGTTTTCCTTTTAGCTAAAAAAGGGCTTGACGGTTATATAGCAACTCTAAATGCTTCGGAAAATTATCTCTATTGTTTCCTTTTGCCCTCCTTCACGGCGGCGGGTTTAAAAAGTTAAGCTCTCCATTATAACCGCTACAGGAGAGCGTCAACCCTACAATCAGCGCGGCAGAACCTGCCAAATTGCCAAATGGATATCATAGACATTCTCAAACAGGACTATCAGCGATTCCCATCTGACCAGACTTACAGCATTTATGCTGAAGATGTGTACTTTCAAGACCCGATGAACCGGTTCCGAGGTATTGAGCGCTACCGGCAAATGATCGGGTTTATCGGGACTTGGTTTATTGATATTAAGCTGGATTTGCGCGACATCCGCCGCACCGGCAATACCATTGAAACCCGATGGACGCTCAGCTGGACTGCGCCGCTGCCCTGGAACCCCCGCATGGCCATCCCGGGCCTTAGTGAGTTAAAACTGAACGCACAGGGACTGATTGACAGCCATATCGATTACTGGGACTGTTCCCGGCTGGACGTGCTCAGGCAGCTGTTGCCGGTGAAAAATCGCTAAAGTAAATAAATGTAAAGAATTTTCAGGCGGGGTTGACTGTCCATGCGTTTGATTTTGATGACCGGCAAGGGGGGGGTGGGCAAGACCTCTGTGGCAGCTGCCACCGGCTTGCGCTGTGCGGAGTTGGGCTACAAGACGCTTGTCCTGAGCACCGATCCGGCTCACTCCCTGGCAGACAGCTTTGACATGGAACTTGGCCACGATCCGCGCCCGGTTAGAAATAACCTCTGGGGAGCGGAACTGGATGCGCTGATAGAATTGGAATCGAATTGGGGCGCGGTGAAGCGCTACATTACCCAAGTCCTGCAAGCTCGGGGGCTGGATGGGGTTCAGGCTGAAGAACTGGCGATTTTACCGGGCATGGATGAGATATTCGGCTTAGTCCGGATGAAACGTCATTACGACGAAGGGGAGTACGACGTTCTGATTATTGACTCAGCTCCCACCGGCACGGCCCTGCGACTGCTGAGTTTGCCGGAAGTCAGTGGCTGGTACATGAGGAGATTCTACAAGCCGCTGCAAGGTATATCGGTGGCGCTAAGACCACTGGTGGAGCCGATCTTCAAACCGATTGCCGGTTTTTCTCTGCCGGATAAAGAGGTGATGGACGCTCCTTATGAATTCTACGAGCAGATTGAGGCGCTGGAAAAGGTGCTGACGGACAATACCCAAACCTCGGTGCGGTTGGTGACCAATCCTGAGAAGATGGTGATTAAGGAATCTTTACGCGCCCACGCTTATTTGAGTCTGTACAATGTGAGTACGGATTTGGTGGTGGCAAATCGGATTATTCCTGAGTCGGTGACAGATCCGTTCTTCCAGCGCTGGAAGGAAAATCAAAAGCAGTACCGGCACGAGATTCACGAGAATTTCCGACCGCTGCCGGTGAAGGAAGTTCCCCTGTATTCGGAGGAGATGTGCGGTTTGGAGGCGCTCGACCGGCTGAAGGAGACGCTGTATGCGGATGAAGATCCGGCGCAGGTTTATTATAAGGAAACCACGGTCAGGGTGGTGCAGGAGAAGAATCAGTACAGTTTGGAACTGTACTTGCCGGGTGTGCCTAAGGCGAATGTCCAGCTGAGCAAGACGGGGGATGAGTTGAACATCCGGATTGGGAATCACCGGCGCAATTTGGTGCTGCCACAAGCGCTGGCGGCTTTGCAGCCGGCGGGGGCGAAGATGGAGGATGACTATCTGAAGATTCGCTTTGCTGATGCGGCTAGGGTTTAAAGCTGATGAACGAAAGTAATTGTTCAGCATGAATGGGGCAAGAAACCGGGTAACTTCTGCGAAACCCGGTTTCTTGTGTCTGAAGCCCAATTAAGAACTTTTGGGCTGAAGTCCAACTACGAACTTTGGGATAAAGCCCAACTACGAACCTTTTGGGCTAAAGCCCAACTACGAACTAGGGGCTGAAGCCCAATTAAGAACTTTGGGCTAAAGCCCAACTACGAACTAGGGGCTAAAGCCCAACTACGAACTAGGGGCTAAAGCCCAACTACGAACTAGGGGCTGAAGCCCAATTAAGAACTTTTGGGCTAAAGCCCAACTACGAACTAGGGGCTAAAGCCCAACTACGAACTAGGGGCTAAAGCCCAATTAAGAACTTTTGGGCCAAAGCCCAACTACGAACTTTACGCTCTTACCTGCACCGGCATCACTAAAAATGTCTGTTTCTGACCGGAAAGAGGCGTCAGAATCACCGGACTTGTCATGTCATTGAGCTTTACCTTCACTTCTGAACTGGACATGGTTTTCAAAATATCCATCACATATCTGACATTGAAGGCAATTTCTTTGGGATCGTCTCCCGAAATCTGTGCCGGCAGTGCCTCGCGCCCGCTGCCAACATCCTGAGCCTCTACAGACAAATAAATCTGCTGACTGTCCCTGTCTACGCTACACTTGACAATATGGTTTTTTTGGTCAGCCAGGACTGCGATGCGCTCCAAAGCACTGAGAAACCGGCGGCGCTCCAAATTAATTTCGCTTAAGAACTGATTCGGAATCAGCATCGGGTAATTCGGGTACATCCCCTCCAGTTTTCGACTGGTCAAGCGCTGAGTTCCCAGCTCAAACACAATTTGACCCCCATCCAAATGGAGAGCGACAGGTTCAGGAGACTGTCGCATCCCTATCATCCGCTCTAGTTCCCGCAACGCTCTTGCGGGAACTGTCACTTCCAATTCTTCTGCCTCGCTGGCATCTTCATACTCTTCCTCCTCGTCTTCACTCGCGTTCGTAACTGTTTCCACCACAGCCAGCCGGTGCCCATCTGTAGCGGCAAATTCTATGCCGTCTCGATCGAGTTTCAGATGCACGCCTGAGAGTACCTGCTTTGTTTCATCGGGACTGCATGCGAACAAACAGCCGCGCAATCCTTCGATTAAAGCTTCTGGTGGCAGATAAATTGCTTTGGCTTCGCCCTCTTCAATCTCCGGAAGTGCTGGAAAATCTGCTGCTTCCATTCCCCGCACGGTGTAGCTTCCTGAACTCGAGGTCAGGGTGGCAATAATGCTTGTCTCCACCTCTTCGCTTTCTCCATCCTCGGCTCGGTCTTCGAGGGTGATTTGTCCTTCTGGCATTCTGGAAACGATCTCGTTCAAAATTTTGGCCGGCAGAGTGATTTCCCCACCCTCCTCCACTTGTGCGGCAAAACTGGTGCGAATCCCAACAGAAAGGTCAAATGCAGTCAGCTGCACCTGCTGCGTTTCTTCATCAGCGGTTAAAAGCACGTTTGCAAGCACTGGATGGGTTGGGCGAGAGGGAACGGCTCGACTCACCAGTGAGAGATTGGTACTGAGGTCACTTTGGGCACAAACCAGCTTCATAGCCTTTCTTTGGACTTGTTGAACGGACTGCACGCTATCCGGGCAATAATTGCCTGGAAGCAAATAGTAGCATGTAGGGCGGGTGTTGGGTATGGGTTATGGGGCATGGGGTATGGGGCATGGGGTATGGGGCATGGGGTATGGGGCATTGGCCAGTGGGCAGTGGGCGATGGGGCAGTGGGCCAATTATCAACTTTTCTCCTCAGCCCTAAGCCCTCAGCCCTCAGCCCTCAGCCCTCAGCCCTCAGCCCTCAGCCCTAACCCCTGATCAGATTGGCTGTGGAAACTGTGGAAAAAGTTTAGAAACCGGCTTATTGCGTAAGTTTCAGCTCTTCCCTTCCTGTGGAAAACTTGTGGAAAACCAGGCCGGCTTTTCCACAGGCTGCGGTTGCTGATTGGGGTTTTCCACCGAAAATTGGGTTTTTTCCACAGATTTTACCCAGTTTTTTCCACAGGTGCGGGCAGCGTTACTGATTCTTGACAGACAATATGTTAAGTTTGCAGACTTTTAATCTGCTTGTTATATAAAGGGGGCAGAGCCTCCAGAGCAGATTTATCAGGCAGATACTGGGAACGATGGTACGAAAAAACTAGAGCAAATTAAATGCATAAATCCGCTACGGACGCTCTCCTAACGGGTTTGATAGAGCCGGAGACTAGATCACGATTGGTTTTGGGAGCGACTGGCAAAGTTGATGCGGTCGCTGAGCTGGCGGAGGGTTTGGGCCAAATTCGAGTCAGTTTCCTTGAGCTGGGCAATTTTTTCGCAGCTGTAGAGCACGGTGGTGTGGTCTTTGCCGCCAAACTCCTCGCCAATCTTGGGCAAACTCAGATCCGTGTGCTGGCGCATCAGATACATTCCAATTTGGCGAGCTTGGCTGATTTCTCGGCGGCGGGAGCTGCCCTTTAAATCCTCTATGGACACATTGAACATATCGACAACAACCATGATCACGGCTGCTGGTGTTGCTTCCACCTTTTCGGTTGGGGGGTTTACAATCGGGGCAATATTCTCCACCGTCATCGGCAATCCGGAAATGGAAATATACGCCACCGCCCGTATCAAAGCTCCCTCCAGCTCGCGAATGTTGGAAGTGTAATTAGAGGCTAAATATTCTATCACATCTCGCGGCAGGCGCATATTTTCGCACTCGGCCTTTTTTTGCAGAATCGCCATCCGCGTTTCCAAATCAGGGCGCTGGATATCGGCAATCAGCCCCATCGAGAACCGAGAGCAAAGTCTTTCTTGCAATCGCGGAATCAGGTTGGGCGGTCGGTCGGAAGCCAATACGACTTGCTTGCCGGCTTCGTGCAGGGTGTTGAAGGTGTGGAAAAACTCTTCTTGGGTGTATTCTTTTCCTTCAATAAACTGAATGTCGTCCACTAGCAATACATCAGCGGCGCGGTAGTGCTCCCGAAAGCTCTGCATGCTGTCCTTGCGAATGGCGGCAATCAGGTCATTAGTAAATTGCTCGGTGGAAACGTAAAAAATGTTGGCGTCGGGGTCAATCTCCAAGCGATAGTGGGCAATGGCCTGCATGAGGTGGGTTTTTCCCAAACCGACTCCCCCGCACAGAAACAGGGGATTAAACTCTCGTCCGGGAGATTCCGCTACCGCCAGAGCGGCGGCGTGGGCCATGCGATTGTTGGGGCCAACTACGAAGCGGGAGAAAACATACTTGGGGTTGAGGTCGGTCGGTCGGGGCCGGTGGCTGTGGGCCTGTTCGGAGAGGGCTGCCGCTGGGGATGGCCAGCGGAATTCGGCTTCACCGGCACCGCCGGAAAGCTCTCCCTGGACAGTGGTGATGTAAATGTCTGCGGGATGCCCCAGAATGTCCTGCACGACGCCGGCAATGGTTTTGACGTAATACTTCTGCAACCAATTGCGGGCGAAGGGGTTGGGGGTGCGAATCACCAAACAATTATTTTCCCACTGCTGGGCGCTGGCTGTTTTGATCCAAGTCTCAAAGGTTGGCCGGCTCAGCTGTAGCTGCAGGCGTTCGAGGACTTGATTCCAGAGACTATCAAGGGTAATGGCCACCGCTCACCTCCGTGAACCGTCCGACAAGATCAGTTTAACAAAGACTTTACTGAACGGTGTACAGGACCGGCAGAGGTCGTCGGGCCCGCCTCGCCAGGGTGCCCCAGACTTCCCATTTAACTAACTCAAGTTGCTATGATCGCAGTGACTCAGGTGAGATCCCCCTCTACCCCCCCTTCAAAAGGGGGGGACATTCTCCAAGCCCCCCTTTTTAAGGGGGGGAAAGGGGGGATATGGATGCTTATACTTGTAGGTCTAGCACTAGCCACGCACGGGAACGGACGCAGGACAGGCGTTCCCTCCGAGCGAGCGAGACCTTAAGGGGGCGAAGGGAACGCCTGCCCTACGCCTATACTTCGTATCGAGCGTGTCCATTACTGAGCTGTCTATTGCTATAGCAACTTGAGTTAACTATAATAAAGTTAAGGCAAACAACGCGCCCGCACGCTTGGCCACAATCGAGTCAGGCAGATTTGTTCTCCGAAAAGCAAGGCGGCGGAAAAGGGGTGTGATGGATATTCCCGGAAAAACGGATAAAGACGGCAAATTCTCTTGGAAGCAACCGGCAATTTACCTGTTGCTGGTGCTGGTGGCAGCAAGCGGAACGTTTGTGTTGGCTCGCTTCCTGAAAGCCAATCCCCGGTTGCTCTCCCGAGACGAGCTGGCGCCACAAACCTTGACGACTCAACAGAGAAGCCCCTCAAACAGTGCCCGGATGGCCCAGCTGTTGCCACTGAGCGCCGGGGAGAATTTTATTGTGGCCGCAGTGTCAAGGGTGGGGCCGGCTGTGGTGCGCATTGACGCTTCCCGAAGCGTGGCCCGCAGGCGGCCAAACAGGTTTGAAGATCCCATTTTCCGGCGGTTTTTTGGCCGGCGGGTGCCGGTGCCGCCAGAGCGCCAGGAGCGAGGCAGCGGATCTGGCTTTATCATCAGTTCTAATGGCCAGATTCTCACTAACGCCCATGTGATTGATGGCGCTGACCGGGTGGAGGTGACGCTCAAGGACAACCGCCGCTTCACCGGCAAGGTGCTGGGCGCAGATCCGATAACCGATGTGGCGGTGGTTGAGATTGATGCCACTGACTTGCCGACAGTTTCTTTCGGCGATTCCGAACAGCTGCACCCCGGAGAGTGGGCGATCGCGATTGGCAACCCCTTGGGTTTGGACAATACGGTCACCGCCGGCATCATCAGCGCTACTGGTCGCTCTAGCAATCAAATCGGCGTCCCTGACAAGCGAGTTGGCTTTATTCAAACGGATGCGGCGATTAATCCGGGGAACTCCGGGGGCCCGCTTCTCAATGCTGCCGGTGAGGTGATTGGCATGAATACGGCGATTATCAGTGGCGCTCAAGGTCTGGGTTTTTCTATCCCGATTAACACAGTTGAGCGCATCGCCGCGCAGCTGATTGCTAAGGGCAAAGTTGAGCATCCTTTCTTGGGCATCGAAATGGTGACCCTGACCCCCGCAATTAAGAAAGAGATTAACGCTGACCCTAACAGTGGCCTGCGAGTGGAACTGGAAGAGGGCGTGTTAATTCGGGGGATTATTCCCGGATCGCCGGCAGCTGGGGCGGGTGTGCGGGCGGGCGATGTGATCCAAAAGATTGACGGCATGCCGGTGGCGGAGGCGCAAACCGTTCAGCAGCTTGTGGAAAATAGCAGCGTCGGTGGCCGGTTGCTTTTGCAACTCAACCGCAGCGGTAAAATCCTCAACTTGGAGGTGCGACCGGGCCCGATGCCGGCGATCCTCCCTGATTAGCGCGGGGAAGCGGAGGGCAGGGGGAGAAAAATATTAACGATCAGTGGGGGGTAATAAATTGGATTTCTTTTACTAGAGAACCTGATATGTAACGGCACCTGTAGGGGCGGCCCCCCGTGGCCGCCCCCTGTTTATGGCTTCTTAACGTTTTGTTGATAAAGACTCTCTAAAGTCGGGATCTTTGATCATTGTTCATTAGAAGCGTTTCCGGAAGTGGGAAGCTTGAGGTTTTGCAGTTGAGTCTGTAAGGAGCTGAGAGCGTTGGTTGTGGGAGCGAAATTAAACGCACCGAGAATTAAGGCAGCTAAGAGAACCGCAATGCCTGAGGTCATATACACCGGGCGTGAGAGCAATTCCCGGGCTGGCTGTTGCCGGCTCGCACTCAGACTGTCCCAGGATTTGGCTCGCACTGTCACTTCTGTTTTAGCGACGCTGATGAGTTCCACTTGGTTTAACTCCCTGAATGCCTTGATAATCTCGCGCTCGCTGTAGGGAAAATCCCTAAATTCCGCACTCCATGCCTGAAAGTCTCGCAGGTCAAGCTTGATAATATTTTTATTTTTATGGTTAACTTTTTGACCAATCCATTGATATAGCAGACTGGCACATGGGGTGAGATTTTCTTGCAGCATGACGGTTTGGGGAACTCCATCTTCCCATTATAATAGGGCTTCTTTATAGTTCCCACTGATGGAACGCAGGTCTGCCGTTGTGGCAAAATTTGTAACAATTCGTAAGATTAGAGGCAAGTCCAGGCCCGCCGGTGGCACTCCCCCAAGACTATTGTCTGCTAATGTTATAATGTAGGAGTGATGCACCATGACTGAAATACTGCAAATCTCGCAACTGGGCAATCCGGTGCTGCACCGGCAAGCGGTGCCGGTGCAGCGCGTCAGCGACTGGCGGATTCAAAAGCTGATTGATGACTTAATCGCAACCGCCGGTAAAGCCAATGGCGTCGGGATTGCTGCGCCGCAAGTGGCGGAATCTCATCGCTTGTTTATTGTGGCGTCTCGCCCCAGCCCCCGCTATCCCTCCGCGCCGGTGATGGAACCGACGGCGATGATTAACCCTCATATCCTCGCACACTCAACTGAGGTGGTGAAGGACTGGGAAGGCTGTTTGAGCGTTCCGGGAATTCGCGGGCTGGTTCCCAGATATCAGGCGATTGAGGTGGAATACACCAGCCGTGAGGGCAAGCTCTGCCGGCAAGTCCTGACCGATTTTGTCGCCCGTATTTTTCAGCACGAATACGACCATCTGGATGGAATTGTGTTTTTAGATCGGGTGGGGAGCTCCCAGGAACTGATGACTGAGCAGGAATACCAGCAGCGGATTGTTCAGAAGCAGTAATATCGAGTAGGGGCGGGTTCGTCAAGTTTCTCTCTCTTTCCTTGGCGAGCTTGGCGTCTTGGCGGTTTATAAAAAAATTACACCTATAATCGCTAGATAAAACCGCCCCACCACACCCGTCAAGAAACCTGGTTTATTAAATCAACATTATTTCGGGGCATGGGCACAGATTTTCCAAAAAAACCTCAGCGAAAAAACGATGGATGAAACAATTGCTAACCGGATTCGCGGTATAATTTTTGGACAGGCGCTGGGAGACGCGCTTGGAGAGGGTGTTGAGTCTTTATCAAAGCCCACAATCCAAGAGTATTATCCAAAAGGGCTGGGGGAACCTCTCCAAGATATGCCCTGGTTGCGCTGGACGGATGATACGGCGCAAATGCTGTGCATTCTAGATAGCTTGCTGGAAAAGAAGCAAGTAGATATATTGAACATTGCAGCCCATTTCCACGACTGGGCAGTGACAGACGGGAGGGGAATTGGCAACACGGTTTTCTCCGTGGTTCACGATCCCGATTTTTTGGAAAAACCCCATGCAGTCGCGCAGCGGTTCTGGGAAAAGTCCTGGCGGCACGCCGCTGCTAATGGGGGAGTGATGAGAACATCTGCATTAGGGATTTGGGAATACCCGTTTCCTGCTAAAGTGAAATATAATGCAGAAGAAGTGTGCAAAATCACCCATGCTGACCCCCGGTGCTTGGGCTCGTGCGTGGCAGTTTCTCTGGCAATTAGCTCCCTGCTGCGCGGCGTTTCCGATATTCCGGCGCTGATTAAAGGAATAGCAGCTGAGGTGGCTGCGTATGACCCCTATATTGAAGAATATTTTGACAGGGCAGCAATCTCTCTGTCAGCGCTGGATCTGGATGAAGGAACGAACCCGGGAGAAGTCCATAGAATTGGGTACACGCTCAAGGCAATGGGAGCGGGATTTTGGGCGCTGCAATATGCAGAGTCGTGGGAAGATGGAGTTTTGAAAGTTATTGAGGAAGGGGGGGATGCGGATACGAATGCAGCGGTTGCCGGTGCGCTGTTGGGAGCGAGATTTGGGTATGACGGCATCTCGCAAACGTGGGTCGAGAAATTGCGGAATGTGGGAGAATTAGAAAGGAGGGCGCAGGAAGTAATCGCTGTGGCGCAACACTGGAGTTAGGTGGGAGAGTGTTTCTTAATTTATAAGCCACAAGAAACCGAAGAAACCGGGTTTCGCCGAAGTTACCCGGTTTCTGGACACCATTGCCGGCTTAACAATTGCTTTATAAACCAGCGTTTAAGCTTTGGGATTCACAACAAACTGGCTGACAATTGTTGGCGTTTGGTTGGCGACAGGGGTGGGATTGGCTTCCAGTTGGGTCTGCGTGTAGGGTTCGACGCCCCAAGTTGTGACTAGCAGCTGCTGCGTCTGGGGATCGATTTCAAACTCCGTCCAGCCGTAGGTGTGGGCTGCCACATAAGATCCCTGAAGTATCTGGGCGTCAATTTCCGAACCTTCCAAACCAACCGGATCGTATCCCAGCGGAGCCGTGCGGGTGTCCAGTACATTGCGGATGAATGCGTCTTTTTCTTCCCTTGTGGGCAAAGCATTATACCGGTCTTTCTCCGATTGAGGCAACAGAGCAGCGGGTGTAAAGGCGACTGTTGCAGTGCCAAACGGTGCCGCAAACGGTCCTTGGCCGATATTCAGCTGAATGCCCACGGAACCCACCATGACATCAAAGGCACCTGTGGGGATTTGGGGCTGACCGGCTCCCTCTTGATAGGTGACATTATTGACAACGGTGCCGTGAAAGTCGCCGGTGACAAAAACCACGTTTTCGATATTGTTGTCTTCAATAAAACGCAGCAAGTCTGTGCGCTCTGCGGCGTAGCTTTCCCAGCGCTCACCGGCAACTGGGATGCCAAAGTGTTGCATTGGCACTGTTGACATGACAAACTTCCAAGTAATCCCAGCCTGCTGTGCTACTAGCAAGTCGTTTTTGAACTGCTGCAGTTGCGCCGTACCGAGAATGGTGCGGTTGGGATTAAAAGAATCCGCCAGGAACTGATTGACGGTTGCCGCATCTGCTGTTTCAGGAATATTTGTCAAAGGCGCATCTCGGAAAGAGCGCAAATCGAGGACAAAGGTGGCGGCATCGCTGCCGTGGGTGTTGAAGCGATAGAGTTTTTGTTCGATCTCGGTGCGATCGTCGCCGGTGGATCCGTAGAATTCATCTCGCAGCGGTTTGAATTCCTGGAAGGCTTTCAGGGCAGCATCAAACACGGGCGTGTCATTAACAAATCCGCTGCCGGTGCCGAAAATCCCTTCTTTTTGAGGGGACTGTGCCGGTGCTGCGCCGCCGGCGAAATCATTGGTGATTTCGTGATCGTCCCAGGTTGCGTAGGTGGTTGTGGCAGAGCGCAGATCCGCCCAAGGATTGAAACCAAAACGCTGAGAATAAATTTCGTTGTGCTTGGTGCGGAAATCCTCCTGGGTTTTAGCTTGTCTCACCCCCGGCAAATCTGGGGATGCGCTGTCTGACTCAACGGTGTCGCCCATCTGCACAAAGAAGTCGAGGTTGCGTTCGGGCGCGTTGGAAATAGAAGGATAGGGGGCGAGTTCGCCCTGCCAGTCTCCTGACACCCCAAACCGCAATCCCTGGCGAGTTCCTAAGGCAGCGGGCGTGCGGAATTGCCCCACTGCTGAGGTGCCACCGGCATCCGTGATCCGATAGAAATATTGAGTTCCCGGAGTTAAACCTGCCACCTGAACTTTCACGGGAACTGCAGGATCTGTAGCGGTGGCTGTTTGAGTGCCGAGAACTGTGTTAAAGTTAGAATCTGTGGAGTATTGAAAAGAAACGGTGCCCGGAACAGTGGTGCGCGTCCACAAGACGGTTGAGGTTTGAGTTGTGTCTCCAGAGGCGACGCCGTTGGGCAAGGTTGACCACCCGGGTTCAACAAATGGCGTGAATTCGCGCTTTTCTAGGGCACCGTATTTGAGGTAGTGCTGCATGCCGGTGAGTTCGTCGCGCCCAACAGCGGCGGCGACATCTGGGTTTTTAGCTAGATAGTAGCTGTCGCTATATAAGGGGCTTAACTTGCGCTTCTCAAATTGCCCGTGCTTGATAAAGTGTTCGATGCCGGTGATTTCGTCGCGATCAACTGCGGCGGCGACATCTGAGTTGTTGGTTAGATAATAGGTGTTATTGTATAAAGTGCTGGGGTTGCGCCCCTCAGTTTGACCGAAATCGATGAAGTGGCGCACTGCTGTGGTGGCGTTGCTGCTGACGGCGGCGGCAACATCGGGGTTGTTGGCCAGATAGTCGCGGGTGTCGAACAGGGCGCTGGGGTTGCGCTTCTCAAATTGACCGTACTCCTGGAAGTGTTTAAATCCGCTCTGGAAGGCACCGCCGGTTACAGCTGCGGCGACATCCGAATTGGTTGCCAGATAATAGGTTTCGTCAAATAAAGCGTTAATGTCCAACATCTGGGAAAAGTGCCGGTGTGAAAAGGGACTGGGGCATTTGAAAGCCACTTCTGGATTATAGGATGCGCTCGCCGCTCCGTCAAGCAAGGGCGTCGCACAATTGCGGCGATGTTCCCCACCCCCTACCCCTCCCCGCATGCGGGGAGGGGGAGAAAGAGATGAGGGTTTGGATGATGCCAAAGCAACCACAGTAAATATCTTGTTGACCATCATAGTGCTGATTCAAAAATACTTATATGATATTTGGCAGTTATTGGCCAGAATTATGATGATTGAAAGTTTGACTAACGGTAAAACTTTCAATCGCCGTTTTTTGGAAAAATTATCGATTGATTGAGTTATTATTTATAAATAAATTGTCTGTCAGGCAATTTTAAACGCCAAAATAGCCATTATTTATCTCTCTCTTCTTAATTGCCAGCATCTTATCAAATTACATGCCAAATAAATCGCTTTCCAAAAATAGTTGATCGCATTTAAATGGCTAAATATTCATGTGATGGCGCAGCATAAATAGACATACAGTTATCAGTTAATGCGCAATAAAAAAATGCAAGATAAATGCATGTTTCTAAAAAAGAGACAATAATAGTGCCACTTCCTGGCTGAAAAACGGAATATGCCAAATCGCCAAATTTGTTCTTTTTCAAATTTATTTAAAGCCTATTGAATTACATTTAAAGCATTAAAGCCTTGAATCGCTTCCCTAAGTCAAAGTAAGACGCACTAAATTATTTATGATTTTAAGCAATGTTGAAATTATTGCTGCGATTAAATACGGTGGAATTTTTATCACCCCCTTTCCGGATGGCATGCTCCCGAAAAAACCTCCATTCAATACTAGCTCGGTTGACTTGCGGTTAGGAGATAAAATTACAATCCCTAATCATGCGCCAGTTGCCTTACGGCCAGAAGATATCGGCAAATACTTAGAAACGAATTCAAAGGAATTAACCATTTCCCGAAACCAGGCTTTCCTCTTAAGACCGAAACAGTTTGTTTTGGCAAAAAACCAAGAGTGGGTGGGCTTTCCCATTTGGCAAAATCGGGTGTGCTATAGCGCCCGTGTGGAAGGGAAAAGCTCGATAGCCCGCTGCGGGGTCTTAGTCCATTTTACCGCGCCCACGATTCATGCTGGTTGGGAAGGAAACATCACT
>JALOOK010000033.1 GCA_025454445.1 Oscillatoria sp. Prado101
CCGGCACCGCTGCTGGTGGCAAGCTTTACGAGAATACTTTCAACCTCAATTTTGAGGGTGCCGGCAATCCCGCCATCGCCCAACTTTGGGGACGCCAGCGGATTAAAGACTTGATGAAACAGATGTTTGCCGGGGAAAAGAAATCTCTGGTAGAGGCGGTAACAGATACGGCTTTAACTTATCAGTTACTGTCGCAATACACGGCATTTGTGGCTGTCAGTGAAGAAGTGCGGGTAGATCCGGAAGGCGAGCGCGTTTCGGTGCAAGTGCCGGTGGAAATGCCGGAAGGCGTCAGCTATGAGGGAATTTTTGGTGCCGCGCCGGCAAACCAGCCGGTTTTTCGCTCAGCTATGGCAGCGCAATCGATGACATGGGGTCTTGGGATGCCAGCGCCTGCGCCGCAAGCGTACCATCAGGTGAAACAGCAAGCGGCGGTGGTGAAATGTGCACAACTGGATCTGACCTTCGACCCCCACGCCCTGGATGATATAGAGATCGGCGAGGCGGCTCTTGATGACGACTCCGACATGGATCTAAACAGGGCGCTGGCGGAAGGGAATTCGTCTCCGATTGTCAGGACAGTGAACCAAATCCTGGCGCGAGCGCTGACTGAGGCGGTGTCGGACATCCATATCGAGCCGCAAGAAGAGTTTCTGCGGATTCGCATGCGCAAGGATGGGGTGCTGCAGGAATATCTAAGACTGCCTAAAAAGATTGTCAACCCGCTGGTGTCGCGCTTCAAAATTCTGGCTGACCTGGATATTGCGGAGCGGCGGAAAGCCCAAGACGGTCGCATTCGGCGTATCTTCCAGGGACGCACAGTGGACTTGCTGGTGAACTGTTTGCCCAGCCGCTACGGCGAGAAGATATGTATCAAGGTATTGGATCCGCTCACAGTTTACCCTGAAGCCGATTGCCACCTGCAACTTGTCCGCGTCACCGGCTTGGATGAAGCGACAGCGGCTTTACTAACACAATACCTGCAAAATGTCAAGCTACCTGCCGATTTCAGCGGCGAGATGGTGCTGGAGTTGTGGGTGGGAAATGGTCGCATGAGGCGGATTGTTTTGGATGACGAAGCCTCGACGCTAGATGCGCCAGAGGTGTTCGATCCGATTAAGCGAGCTCTGGTCAGCTGGAAAGTGCCTTCGGGTGTTGCCGGCACGGTGCGCATCACCTTGCGGATTAATTCGTAGCCGGGAGTGGCAGGGGAGTTGCAGAAAGCCGGTTTCGCCGGAGTTCCCGCCGGTGGGACAGAAACCGGGTTTCTTTAAGAAACCCGGTTTCTTTTAAACTTCCGGCTTAAGCTTCCCCACCGGCATCAATCACCGGCTTCCGCAGGCACAAATAAGCCAGGGGGCCAAAAAGAGGAATCAGCGAAACAGTCCAGAAAAGTGCGGGATTTTTGATACCCCGTCTCGCCATATCATCTCCCAGCAGGGCAGGAAAAAGCGCAGACAGCATGCAGAAATCCAAACTCATGACGTGGATAAACCGGCTCGTTTGCCACTGCAGGATAAAATCGCCCCAGTCGCCGTTTACCAATCCGTAAGCAACCAAACCTGCAGCGCCCAAAATCAGGAAAATGCCGGTGATGCGGGAATCTAAAACCTTGAGGAAAGCGTTTTTTTGCCCGGTAAATTGCGGGTTGGGCTGGCGCAGCGCCAAATAGGGCAGCAGGGCAAAGGCACCCACCGCGAACGACGCAGCCGCAAATGGCCAAGCCGGCAGCTTCTGCCCCCTGCCATCAATAAACAGCACGCAGCTGTAAATGATTGGCCAGACGCCCATGATATTGAACAGGGCAACGATCAGGGGGTTGATGCTTTGCACGTTGCCGGTGGACAGATTTTGAATCAGGGCCCAAGTATCAGGCCGGTCGGGTGGTGCGAGGAGAAAGGCATAGGAGACAAACCCAATCCACAGCAACCAAAATCCAATTTTTCTGACCATGTTAAGACTTTTAGATTTTAGATTTGAGATTTTAGATTAGGACTGACGCACTGAAAGAAACCGGGTTTCTGGTGTGATATTTTAGATTAGGACTGACGCACTGAAAGAAACCGGGTTTCTGGTGTGATACCCGGCGCTGAAAGTCAACGGGGCTGGTTGAGAAACCCGGTTTCTCCCTAAGTTCTAATTTTAGATGAGTTAGGAATCGAAAATCCAGAATCTAAAATATAAAATCGGGGTTAACTCAGGGCGTCGGAAAGATAATCCGCTGCGGCTTCCACCATTGCGATAGCATTTTCATACACCATTCTGGTGGGGCCCAAGACACCGACACTGCCCACCGGCATGGAACCCCGGCGGTAGTTAGCAGAAATCAGGGTGCAGGTGCGGATCGGTTCGAGGGGATTTTCCGCGCCAATCCGCACATTCACCCGCTTGCCGGCGGTTTCGGATGGCGGCGGTTCCGAAATCAGTGGCCACAACTGGTCTTGCTCCTCTTCCAGCAGCTGCATCAGGGTCTGGATTTGGTTGAGTTCGGAAAATTCCGGCTGGCGCAGCACTTCCGCCACACCGCTAATCAGAATGCGAGTCGTAGCAGGCGTCTGGCGGCGGGTCAAATCGGCGAGCAGCGCTCTCAAGAAATCGGCATAGCGCTGAAATTGTCGGTCGAGTTCGCTCAAGTCCAGCTGGGACAGTTCCGCCAGGGGGCGCTCGCGCAGCTGGCTGTTCAAAAAGTTGGACAGGATCTGCAGTTCGCGCTCCACGAGTTCTGGTTGGGGTTGCTCGCTGTCTGCCGGTGCGGTGAGTTCCATCAAAACCGACTGGGTTTCGTAGGAATCTGTGACCGCAACCAGCATCACCCGTCTGGGATCGACCAGAACCAACTGCAGGTGGCGCAGGCGACTGGTGCTGGTTTGGGGCATGGTGATCAGGGTAATGTAGCCGCTGAGGGTGGACAGGAGTTGAGCCGCCCCTCGCAGCAAGGCTTCTAAACTGGTTTCTTCCCACTGGAGCCGGTCGCGCAGCACATTTTCCAGGTTGCGTGTCAGCACCTCGGAAGGCGCGAGCAGCCGGTCAACGTAAACGCGGTAGCCAGAGTCGGAGGGGACTCGACCTGCAGAGGTGTGGGGTTGATAGAGCAATCCTGCTTTTTCTAAATAGCTCAAGCAAGAGCGAATGGTGGCTGAGCTGACACTGAGGTTGTACTCCTCGAGCAAAGCTTTTGAGCCTACCGGCTCCGCAGTCGCAATATAGTGCCGCACCGTTGCCCACAGGATATGCTGCTGTCGGTTCGTGAGATTTACTTGCACAGACATTGGCGCAGACGCTCTCATTTAATAGAGGTTTAAAACAGTTACAATCTTTGATTTAAATGATAGTAAAAAAAACCCGCTCCAGCTAGCTGCCGGGCGGCATATCGCTGCGGGGAGGCCGGCAGCGGCATATATACAGGGGGGTGTAGCCGGTGGGGGAGAGGCGGATGGGGTGAGGGGGTTGGGGCGAGTCAGGAATTTTTCCCCAGTCCCCTCTTCCCAGTCCCCAGCCTTTTTTTCGGGGGTGAGGGGGAGATTTGTGAAGCCCATATTTCTGCTTTTCTGCAATAGATATAGAGGGAAACCGACAGGGGTTCAGCAAGCGCTTTCACTTGCCATTGCCGGCGGCGCATTATAGCAAGATACCAGATATTGCAGTTTCGCACGGAATTGATTTCTACTGCGGTAGCAAAAGCAACCAACTCCTGCCAGCTTGACAAACGTTTGACAAACGTTAAGGTTAACGTTTGGTATTTGCGCTTTCAAATTGCATAGGTTGCGCCTGATAGACCATGAAGGTTACTGAGGTTATGAAGCGCACAATTATAAAGGTGCAGAGGGAGAATAAGAAGAGGGCACGCTATGGTTAAATATGCAAATTATATGCGTGTTATCAGTAGCGGGGGATTGACGGATCGACCTGGATGGAGTAGGCATCGATTCCCCCCACCACATTTCTAACATGGGTGAAGCCCTGATACTGCAACCACTGGCACATCTGGGCGGAGCGGACGCCGTGGTGGCACAGGACAATGGTTTCGGCGTGGCGGTCGAAGCGGGCCAAAATTTGGCCTGACCATTCGCCAAATTGACTCAAGGGCAGGTTTTCAAAGCCCGGGAGGTGAGCGAGGGCAAGTTCGTAAGGCTCGCGCACGTCCAGCAGCTGCAGGGTGCCGGTGGGATCTGGCCCAAGCCGGCTGGCCAGTTCCTCAACGCTAATCTGGGGGATGGACTGACTGGAAAATTGAGCGGTCATCAGGTTGGCTGGTCAATCAAAGACTTTGAACACCAGTTTAGAGTCAATCCCCACCGGTACGCTAGCTATTTCTGATGGGCAGCGGGCGAGCGGGCGAGCGGGCATGGGACATGGGGCAGCGGGCGATGGGGCAGCGGGCGATCGGGCACGCTCGGCGATGGCATTGGGCAATCAATCTCCAATCCCCAATCCAAAATCCAAAATATCTACCTTAACTTGAGGGGGAAGACAAATTAATTTTAAAAAATTTTTTAAAAATTAACTTAACTTAATACGGTTGGGTAAATTTAAATGCAGCACTCCCACTGGGAAATTTTTCCCAGACTTGAGCGCCGCTGTTTTGATATGGATTTGAACGCGCAACTCTTCTAGCGTGATTGTCCAAAAATTTATTAATTTCAGCTAACAAGGGAACCAACCCCGACATCTGCCAGGTCTTTCTGTTTAGAGGTGGTGGTGTAGATATCAATCAGGCGTTCCAATTGCTGGACGCGCGGGCGGTTGGTAATGATCGAAGAGAAATCCGGCATTTCTTGCCAGCAGTGCGGGCAAAACCAATAGACACCACTGTGACGAGCGTGACGGAGTAACTGACCGGAGCAACAAGGACAAGAATTCATAATATTTTTAAACCAGCTACTTTTTCCAAGGGGGTTTTCCTGCGAGTGGGGGTGCGGCGATAGATAGAGCGAGGATAGGCTTGCCCCTCAAACCCAGTCAACTCAGCAACTGACCTGGGTGGGGCTGATTTTTATCCGAGCCGGCGCTCTTTGGGGACGTAGAACTTATCAGCCTGGGTGAGAAGCAGCACGATCAACAATTGGACTCCCCAAGGTGCCAAGGCAAAGCCCCAAAAGAAACACACGACTGCAGTTAAGGCAGCAAGAGTGAAGGGGATGTCGTGAGAAGACCGTAAATAAACGCAGACGGCGAAGAAAGCGACTGTCAGTAAAATGACGTAGGAAGAGGGCAACATGATCGTCTCCAAGTGCGCTTGCTGGGGGCTGTACTGAACTGCTTGTGTTTCCAGACTAGCGCTGAAGTGTGAAGAACTTGTGAAGACGCAAAAATTTTTTTATAACTCATACCTGAGGAGTATATCCGGCATTTCTTGGCCGTCAGAGGGCCGGATGCTGGATGTGGCCAATGTCATATTTGGCGCTCGCTGAGCGAGGGGCGGACGCCGGCAATGGGTACTCCTACTGGCTGCAGGCTCTCCAGGTGGTCTACCGGCTCTGTGAGAAAGCCCCCCTATTCTCTGGAACGGCAGGGGCTGGTCGAGGTGGAGCATCCCGGTTGTGCAAGCGTTGCCCATATCAATGCGACAATGATTTCAGCAGGGGCCAGCAACAATCCAGGCAACGGGATTGAAACCAGCCGCTTTAGCCCTGCCCCTGGGAGCACTTAATTAGAGGGATGGAGTATTCCTCAATGCCGTGAATAGCCTCTGGGGGGTATTCCGGTGGGGGCTGTATGGTTTTGGCCACTTCCTGGGCTTGGCGATATTGCTCTAAGGCGCGGGCGTATTCACCCGCTTCCGCATCTTTTTCAGCCATCGCTCTCAAGGCCCAGATTTTCACCTCTTTTGACTGCACCGCGCCGGCAAACTCCAAAGCTTCGGTATATTTGCCGGCGGCGACATATTCTTCAGCAATTTTTAACAAAGCCGGCTGTTTCCAAGATTCATTCTTAATCGAGTTAGCCAACCCCACAGCTAAGTCGAACCTGCCGGCGGCGGCGTATTCACCGGCAAGCGGCGACAGCAGATCGTCGTGCGCAGCAAAGGTTTTAGACAGCCGCACAGCCCGGTCAAACTGTCTGAGGGCGACATACTTCTTGGCTAGCTCAGCTCTGGCTGCGACTTGCTGAGTTTCATCCTTAATTTTATCAGTTTCGCCCACCAGTTTATCGAGTTGGGCAACTGTGGCGTGCTTTCCTATTCCAGCCAGGGCTTTGCCTTTATAATAGTCATCCTTAATACTATTAGCTAGGCGCAGAGCTGAGTCGAACTTCCCGCCCCGGGCGTACTCACCGGCTATCTGCGCCAGCGCCAGAGCTTTGTTGCTGTCATCCTTAATCGTTCCTGCGAGTTGGGCGGCTTTGTCAAATTGACCGGCGGCGGCGTACTCGGTGGCAATTTCTGCCTGAGCTTGGGCTTGCATATCTCCGAGGGTTTTCGCCAACTGCAAAGCGCGAGAAAAAGTCCGCTCAGCTTGCTGCCGGTTGCCGGCGGCGGCATACTGGCGGGCGACTCTAGCGACTAATTGGGCTTTATATCTTTCCTCGGACTTAATGCGCTCAACCAGCTGCAGGGCTTTGTCGTACTGACCGGCTGCTGATAGCAAATCGGCTATTTCAATCAGCGTTTCCTGCTGAGAGTAGGTCAGCGAGTCGTCCAGTTTTTCAGTAAGCTCGATGGCTTTATCGAACTGTCCCGCTTTGGCGTAGGCGAGGGCGATTTCCGCCCACTGACGGGACTCGTTGCTGACTATATCGTAGGTATTAACCGCCTGATAGGGGTAGACGCCTAGGGGTGGGAAGCGCAGGTAGCAGGAGAGGGGAATGCCTCTGAGTTTAGGCTCCTTTTGAGCGGTTTGTGCGAGCGGCGGCTGCGCCGGATCTTTTGCCAGAAGTGGCTTGGCTTGTTGAGCGGCGCTATGGCAGTCTGTGAGCAGAACGATTCCCAAGAAGCCGGTGGCGAGGTAGAACAATAAGTTTCTCATTGCTGTATAGCGAAACCTCTGTAAGAGTTAATTTAACTTTAGCGTTTATGTGACCATCATAACTCTCCTTTGCAGCTATCCTGACGAGAGGACTGACTCTTGGAGTAGCGCCGATCGAGGGTGGCTTCAATCGCCTCTGAGCGGGCGATAATTTCGGCGGCTTTCTGAGTTTGGGAGGCGGCTTGATATTGCTCACCTATATCCTGCAACAGGCTGACTTTGGAATAGCTATCCTCCAGACCTTCCGCAATCTGCAGGGCTTGTGCTATAATTTCTATCGCTTTCTTGTTTTGTCCCGCTTCGGTATACTGGTCAGCTATCTGCGACAGGGCTTGAGCTTTGTATCGATCGCCATCAATGGTTTGAGCCACTTGCAGGGCTTTTTCGTACTGTCTGGCTGAGGCATATTCACCGGCTATTTCCGAGAGCGCCTCAGCTTTGAGATAGCCGCCATTAATGCGAGCAGCCACTTGCAAAGCTCGGTCAAATTGTTGTTCACCGGCATATCGGATAGCGATTTCCGAGAATATTTTGGCTTTGTGCCAGTCCGACTCGATGGTTTGAGCCACCTCCAAGGCTCGTGCCAGGAACTCACCGGCAATTTGGGGCTGTCCCGCTCTGGCATATTCACTAATTATATCCGACAGGGCAGTAGCTTTGTCAAGGGGGTTGGGGATGGTTTGCGCAACTTGCAGCGCTTCGCTGTACTGTTGCGCTTCCGCATATTGAGTAGCGATTTCCGACAGCGCCCATGCTTTAATGCTATCATTCCCCATGCTTTTAGCTGCCTTTTGGGCGCGGGCTAGATTTTCGGCTGCTTTTTGAGTTTGTCCAACTTTGAGATATTCACCGGCTTTATCCGACAGCGCCCAGACTTGGCGATCGCCGGTTGGCTGGAATAAAAAGGCTGTGTCGCCCTGCGCCGCTGTGGCTATCTGGCTAGAACAGATGGGAGTCAGCAGGAGGGCGAGGATTGCCATTTTCGGGAATATTCTGGGATTTTTGCGAGTCGCGTTTCGGTTTTTGTGGGGCGTCGCGATTGCACCGAGAAAGGTGATTAGGGATTGCACTGTCATGGGGGGGTAAGTAAATTTGCTGGCACATCAGTGTTTACATGACGGTTGGTGTAAAGTCAGGAATAAAAACACTTTTTTTAGGGGTTGCACAGCGCGTGGGATGAACCCCTACCCCAATCCCCTCCCCTGACACGGGGAGGGATCTAGGGTGCCTTCCCAGAGGGAAGGAACCTAAAGAGCCTATTTACCAAAGTGGGATGCTGGGCACTTTGGCAACTGTCATGCTTTTGGAGTTGAAGAAGGTGCGGTGTCTGGAAACGGGTTCCATCCAGAAACAAAACCCAAAAACCCGGTTTCTTAAAGTTTCCTGGTTTCTGAGACTTCTTAGAGAAACCTGGCTTCTCAGCAAGCGGATTAAGAAAACCTTTAAAATCCTCACCGGCACAGGGTGCGTCGTATAATATTACAGATACCTGTCAAGCCGATCTGTCCCTGATGGCTGGCCGTTGAGTTGATCTCAAAAACTTGGAAAAATTAGGAGTGATAAGATTAAGATGGATTGGAAACTATTTCAAAAGCCGATCGGCTGGATACCTCCAGTCAAAACTATTCTGAGTTGGGGATTTATGCTGGCGGCGGTTACAGCTAGCCTGTGCTCTGTAACCGGCTACCTGGGGGAACTGCACTTCTTGCTAGAACTCACCTCCCATTTTAAAGTGCAATATTTGGGGATTGGGTTCTGCACCTTATTTTTCTTTTTGATGTCCCGCAAAAATAGTTGGTGCTTGGTCAGTCTATTCTGCATTGCGATTAACTTGGTGGAGGTGGTGCCGTGGTATGTGCCCCAGCCGGCAAGTGCCGGTGAGACAGTCACCCAGCTGCGAGTTTTGCAGTCCAATGTTTTAACATCCAACAGGCAGTATTATAATGTGATATCGCTGGTGAGGGAAGAAACACCCGATGTGGCGGTTTTTCTAGAGGTGAGCAAGTCTTGGGCAAAAGAGTTAGAAGTTTTGCGGGAGAGTTTTCCCTATGTTTTACTGAACCAAGATAGCGATTATTTGGGGACAGCAATCTACAGTAAGCTGCCGCTGGCGCAGCAATCAATTAAGAATTTGGGAGGGGGTCGGAAAACTCTAATGGCAGAGGTGACGATTCAAGGGCAACTTGTTTCACTTTTGGCGTCTCATCCAAGTATTCCCACTAGGCGATCTGCTTTTAAGCAGCGGAACAAACAGCTGGCTGAACTGGGCGATTATGTGGTAAAATTGAAAAAGCCGGTGGTGATGGTGGGGGATTTTAACACAACGATGTGGTCGCCGCATTACAATAAGTTTGTCGGCAAGGCGGGACTGCGGAATGCGCGGGCCGGTTTTGGCACTCTCCCAACATGGCCGACTTTCTTTCCCTTGCTGTACATTCCGATTGACCACTGTCTGGTGAGTCCGGAGATTGAGGTTGTGAAGATTCGCCGGGGGCGGGAGGTAGGCTCGGATCACTTGCCATTAATCACGGATTTTGCTATTACTAGAAAAGCCGAATCTAACTGACCGGCTGCCGGTGGGGGTGCGGGGGCAGTTAGGCCCACTGCCAGTCCCGCCCTTGGCAGTGCTGTGGAAAAAGGTAAGCGCCCCTACTGTTTTAAAATGAAAGTAGGTCTATATACCCTGAGAAACCCGGTTTCTTAAAGAAACCGGGTTTCTGAGGCGCACTCCATCCAACTGAGAACTGCTATAATCGAAATGGCAGACATTATTTAAACCTCGGGCTATGCAACGCATCGTTTTAATTACTGGGTTTGAATCGTTCAACGCCGGCTTGTACCGCCAAGTGGCTCAACTGGCTCAGCAGCGCTGCCCAGAACTGGATATTCGGGTGTTTAGCGATCGAGACTTGGCTACTAAGCCTGCGGAAATAGAAGCCGCACTGCAAGACGCCCAAGTCTTTTTCGCTAGTCTGATATTTGACTACGACCAAGTTCTGTGGCTGCGCCAAAGGGTTGAGCGCATCCCCATCCGCCTGGTGTTCGAGTCGGCGCTGGAGTTGATGAGCCTGAACCAGCTGGGCGCTTTCAAAATTGGGGACAAGCCCAAGGGAATGCCCAAGCCGGTGAAGTTCATTCTCGACAAGTTCAGCAAGGGGCGAGAGGAAGACCGGCTGGCTGGTTATATCAGCTTTTTGAAAGTTGGGCCGAAACTGCTGAAATATGTGCCGGTGCAAAAAGTTCAAGATTTGCGCAACTGGCTGATTGTCTACGGGTACTGGAATGCCGGTGGGCCCGAAAATGTGGCGGCGATGTTCTGGACTCTGGCGGAGAAATATCTGGGGCTGAAGGTGGGAGAGATTCCTGCGCCGGTGTCAGCTCCAAATATGGGTTTGCTGCATCCGGAATATGGCAGTTATTTTGAATCGCCGCGTCAATATCTGGAGTGGCACCGGCAGGCGAAGCCAGAAAGCAAAGATTGGCCGGTTGTGGGGATTTTGCTCTACCGCAAGCATGTTATCACGAAACAGCCTTATATTCCCCAGCTGATTCGGTATTTTGAAAACGCTCGACTGGTGCCGGTGCCGGTTTTTATTAATGGTGTCGAGGGGCATGTGGCGGTGCGCGATTGGATGACCTCAGCCGGTGAGCGTCAGCAGCGCCAGCAGGGGAATATTGAAATGCCGTCACTGTCGAAAGAAGCGGTAGAAGTGGACGCTATTGTTTCCACAATTGGCTTTCCGCTGGTGGGCGGACCGGCAGGCACGATGGAAGCGGGCCGGCAGACGGAAATTGCCAAAGCAATCCTCTCTGCTAAGAATGTACCTTATATTGTCGCCGCACCGCTACTGATTCAGGATATTCACTCCTGGACGCGCAAAGGTGTGGGGGGATTGCAAAGTGTCGTCTTGTATGCTTTGCCAGAATTGGATGGGGCGATCGATCCGGTGCCCCTCGGCGGTTTGGTGGGAGAAGATATCTATCTGGTGCCGGAACGAGTGAGGCGTCTGACTGGGCGGATTAAACGCTGGATTGAACTGCGGAAAACGCCGCCTGCTGAGCGTCGAATTGCGGTGATTCTGTATGGATTTCCGCCCGGTTACGGTGCTACGGGCACGGCGGCGCTGCTGAATGTGCCGCGCTCGCTTCTCAAGTTTCTCCAGGCGCTGAAAGAGCAAGGATACACGGTGGGAGATTTGCCGGAAGATGGGGAAGAATTGATTCGCATGGTAAAAGAGGCGGATGAAGGAACCGCAGATGAACGCAGATTAACGCAGATGAATAGGGAATCCATCCGCGTTCATCAGCGTCCATCTGCGGTTAATACTGTGAGTGTCAAAACCCTTGACAAATGGCTGGGTTATTTGCTAATATCTCGCATAGAGAAGCACTGGAAATCGCTCACCGGCACGGGCATCAAAACTTATGGGGATGAATTCCAGATTGGCGGCGTTCAGCTGGGCAATATCTGGATTGGCGTGCAGCCGCCGCTGGGGATTGCCGGCGATCCGATGCGGCTGATGTTCGAGCGGGACTTGACACCCCACCCGCAATATGCTGCGTTCTACAAGTGGCTGCAAAACGAGTTTCAAGCTAGTGCGGTTGTTCACTTCGGGATGCACGGCACGGTGGAGTGGTTGCCGGGTTCTCCGCTGGGCAACACCGGCTATTCTTGGCCGGATATTCTGCTGGGAGATTTGCCGCATCTATATATATATGCAGCCAACAATCCCTCGGAATCTATTCTAGCAAAGCGGCGGGGTTATGGGACGATCATTTCGCACAATGTGCCGCCTTACGGTCGGGCTGGGCTGTACAAAGAATTGGTGGCGCTGCGGGATTTGATTGCGGAGTATCGGGAAGATCCGCAGAAGAATTACGCGCTCAAAGAGGCGATTTGCAAGAAGATTGGGGACACGGGACTGGAAGCGGACTGTCCGTTTGAGGAGGCTCGCCGGCTGGGAATTGCTTTCACTCCTGAGAATGTCCGCATGTTTAGTAATGATGCCTTTAACCGCTATCTTGTCAAGCTGTACGAATACCTGCAAGTGGTTGAGCAGCGCCTGTTTTCATCTGGGCTGCACACGCTGGGCGAAGTGCCGGGGGAAGAGGAGTTGAGCTCTTACCTTGAGGCTTATTTTGGAGAAGAATTAGCCGAAGTTGGGAGTGAGGACTTCAGTCCTCCATCGGCAAAAGAATCCGCCGCCAGCATCCGCAACCTGCTGATGCAAACGACGGATGAAATAACCAATCTGCTGCGGGGGCTGAATGGGGAGTATATCCCACCGGCTCCGGGGGGCGATTTGTTGCGCGACGGTCCAGGAGTTTTGCCCACCGGGCGGAATATTCACGCTTTAGATCCCTACCGCATGCCCTCACCGGCTGCTTACGAGCGGGGGCGGGAAATTGCCCAGAAAATTATCGCGCAGCACCTGCAAGAACACAGTCAGTATCCGGAAACTGTGGCGGTGATGCTGTGGGGGCTGGATGCGATTAAAACCAAGGGGGAATCTCTGGGGATTCTGCTGGAATTGGTGGGGGCTGAGCCGGTGAAGGAGGGAACCGGGCGAATTGTTCGCTACGAGCTGAAACCTCTGGCAGAGGTTGGGCACCCCCGCATTGATGTGCTGGCAAATCTTTCTGGGATTTTCCGGGACAGTTTTTTGAATATTATAGAGTTGCTGGACGATTTGTTCTTGCGGGCGGCTGAGGCGGATGAGCCGGTGGAGCGGAATTTTATCCGCAAGCACGCTTTGGCGCTGAAGGCGGAAGGTGTGGAGAATCCTTCGGCGCGGCTGTTTTCTAATCCTGCGGGCGATTTTGGTTCAATGGTGAACGAGCAAGTTGTGGATGGCAATTGGGAGTCGGGGGATGAGTTGGGGGATACTTGGCAAAACCGCAATGCTTTTAGCTACGGGCGCAAGGATAAAGGCGAAGCGCGACGGGAAGTTCTGAATCAGCTGTTGCAAACCAGTGAGCGCATTGTGCAGGAAATTGACTCGGTTGAGTACGGTTTGACGGACATTCAAGAGTATTATGCCAACACCGGCGGGTTGAAGCGTGCGGCTGAGAAGCTGCGAGGTGAGAAGGTGAGCGCCAGTTTTGTGGAGAGTTTTTCTAAAGATACGACGCCGCGCAAGTTAGAAGATTTGCTGCGTTTGGAATACCGCACGAAGTTGCTGAATCCAAAATGGGCGACAGCGATGGCGAATCAAGGGAGTGGGGGCGCTTATGAAATTTCGCAGCGGATGACAGCGCTGATTGGCTGGGGAGGTACGGCTGATTTTACGGATTCTTGGGTGTACGATCAGGCGGCTGACACTTATGCCTTAGATCCTGAGATGGCGAAGAAGTTGCGAGAGGCGAATCCGGAGGCGTTCCGCAATATTGTGGGGCGGATGTTAGAGGCGCACGGGCGGGGTTTCTGGGAACCCGATGCCGAAAAGTTGGAGAAGCTGCGTGAGCTGTACGATTTAACGGATGAGGAGTTGGAAGGCGTGCCGGTGGGATAAGATCGTAGAAACCGGGTAACTTCGGCGAAACCCGGTTTCTGACCCCACCCAGAGGTCTCACACTATATGGTAAACTCAGTGATGGAGAGAGAAATTATCGCTCAGCTGGAGAAGTTAAATTTGCAGCAGCAGCTCCAAGTGCTAAACTTTGCTAAATCTTTAGCAGGGACAGTGCCGGTTGGTGTTCCCGGGAAAGAGCTGCTGCGCTTTGCCGGCACGCTCTCGCATGAGGAGGCAAAACTCATGCTAGAGGCGATCGAGGAAGACTGCGGACAGTTGAATTTGAATGAGTGGTAGGGTTTTGGCAGATCCGAATATTGTGGGAGATAGGGCCAAGTTATGAAGTTTATAATTACGATATTTCAGGATGAGGATGGAATGTTCATTGCTGAATGCCCATCTATTCCAGGATGTGTGAGTCAAGGCCAAACAGAAGAAGAGGCTGAGCAAAATATTAAAGAGGCAATCCAGGAGTGTTTGCAGGTGAGAGCTGAAAAAGGAATGCCTTTGACGGTGAGAACTCGCGAAGTGGAGGTCCCTGTCTAATGGCTCCTGTCCCGATATTGAGAACTGGAGAGGTTGTGAAGACGTTTGATAAATTTGGCTGGCAAGTGGCTCGACAGCGGGGGAGTCACATTATTCTCACTAAGGAAGGACATCCAGCAACGCTCTCAGTACCAAAACATTCTGAAGTTGCTCGCGGCACGTTGCGCAGTTTAATTGCCACCGCAGGGATAACGGTAGATGAATTTTTGGAGGCTTTGGAGGAGTGAAAAGGTAAGGGGTGATAAACTGCTGCGCTGGGTTCTGATTCCCGCTTGGGCGAAAGTGCCCATTTGGCAATTTGGCAGCTCGCACAACTCCTGATGTGACATTATTATATTGAGTACACAAATTCTAAATTCATAGGGCACCCCCCGCAGCGGGTGCCCTCTTTGTTTGCGGATCAAACTCCGTGTTTGCCAACCGGCGATCGGAAAGCCACCCCCTTCCTGAGGACAGATAAGCCCCCGCACCCAGGATGTGCCAGAAACCCGGTTTCTTAAAGAAACCGGGTTTATCAGTACCTCACTCATATGAAAACCGAGTCGCGTTCCTGTACCGCAAAGTTCCGCA
>JALOOK010000411.1 GCA_025454445.1 Oscillatoria sp. Prado101
TCGACAATCACACCGTCGCTGTTGAGGTCTTCCACTAGGAACAGGTCGGCATCCGCGCTCAAGCCATTCAGGCTGAGGCTGACACTGCTAACCGTGCTGGTACTGAAGCGGTACAGGTCATCGAAATCAGCATTTCCGACAAAATCAGTGAAGCTTTGGGTGGCGCTCAGGGTGCCAATGTCACGCGCCGCGTTCGGGGTTTGACCGGCTAAGTCTTGCGGAACGTTAGCCAGGGGGGAAGCTGACAGGCTCAGGTTATAGTTCGTATCGCCCTCGTACTGAGCAACCGCAACAAAGTAAGTGCCCGGTTGCAAAACTCTGCTGATTGTTTCGTCACTGTTACCGGCTGTTGTGGAGGAATCGATATACTCATCGAAATCAATCTCGCCATTGCCGTTAAAGTCCTGAATCAGCGACACGTCAGCATCCGCACTCAAACCGCTGAGGGTCAAATTGAAGTCGCTAGTTGCGCTGATACTGAATTGATAGATATCCTCAAAGTTTGCATCGCCGACAAAACTGCTAACTGTTTCGCTTCCCAGGGTGCCGAGGTCGCTTGCTGCGTTCAAGTTGGCAGGAACTTCGCTTGGGGTGGCTGCCCGTCCTTCCGCTTTCCCAAATTCCAGGTAGTGTTTTATGGCACTCAAACCGCCCGGTCTGACGGCGGCTGCTACATCCGGGTTCTGCGCTAAATAAAAGCCGGTGTCGAAGTCAGGGCCAAAGTTGCGGTTTTCATATTGACCGAACTTGACGAAGTGCTCGATGCCGGTGAGTTCGTCTCGCTGCACTGCTGCAGCCACGTCTGGGCTATCTTCCAGATAGATGTCGCTATAGAATTCTGAGAATGGATCTCTGTTTTCTGACTGGCCGTAATTGATGAAGTGTTCCAGTGCCGTGATTTGGCCTGTGGCCACTGCCTCACCGACATCTGGGTAATATAAGGTATAAAAGTCCGGATCGAAGAGGACGCTGGGCTGCCGGTCTTCAAATTGACCGAAATCGGTGAAGTGGTCTAACCCACTGCTGAAACCGCCACTGGCCACTGCCCGGGCGACATCCGGGTTCTCCGCCAGATAGTAGCTTTCGTCGAAAAGAGTATTTATATCTAGCATTGCCCCTAATTTATACCTGTAGGTAGATTGAATATCCCTCTTTTGTCAACCCAGGGTGAAAGCCCGATAGCGCAAGCGGGACGCGATAGCGTCCTTCTGTCTGGGCCTGAAATGACGCCAATTCGTCAAATTGCCCCAAAGTGACACAAGAGGGATATCTTCAATTTAAGCCTAAAAGCGGGGGCGCATGAAAATTTAACAAAGATTTCAACTGTGCCGGTCAGGCACAGGTGGCTGCGCCCCGGAAACGCTTTATTTGTAGCGCTGGCTATTTATTGCTAATCTTTCGCTAACTGGCAATCCAGTCCGCAGATTTTGTTTTATTGCGGCATTTAACAAGGATTACGCCCAATATCGGTAGTCCTGCACAAGTAAGGGTGACTTTACTAACACGCTGGGGTTTCCGGTAGAATTGCTGTTCAATAGAACGGCTGCAGCAGCAGCGAAGGATAAAACCTCCGTAAAGCAAATAGGGCTAATAGATCGACAAGCTATTTTTTACGCTTTATCCGTAAATCTCAGGATCTGCCAAAGCCCATCATTACCTGTGCAGGACTACCTAAGTTTGCAAGTTAAATGCAAATTAGCGGCTTGGCTGCTTAAGCGTTGCGGGACTGAAACTGAACTTCTGGATAGGCTGCGGAAGCGCCGGCGAGTAAAGGCTGACTTTGGTTCTTGAGATGTTTGTCGAAGAACGCCACCGTATAGGCATCCATAATATCGTGGGCTCGCGTCCCCTCAATAGGCCCACTATCAGTCAAGCCGAGATTGCTGACAGTGCCGGTTGAACCGAGCTGCTCGGGCGAATAGAACGAAATCAGCGGCAATAGCAGGGAGCGGTCGGAAAAATCGGAGTGTTCCGTGCCGGCAATCGTCACATTATAACCGGCACTGGTCAGCTTTTGATAAACGGCTTGCCGCTGTTCGAGTTGCCCGACGGTTTGGCCCACCGGCGTATCGCTGTATGTCTGTCCAGCATTGATCAGCATAAATGGCTTGGCGATCGGCGTTTGAGTCAGGGTAGACGACAGGATCGGGCCATCCAGACTGATACCGGCTTGCAGGCGGGGGTCAAGCTCCATTGCTGCGGTGGTGGTGACGCCGCCCAAAGACTGGCCAAACATGCCAACCCGATTCAAGTCCATGCGACCGGCAAACAGCCCTTTCGGGTCGCTAGCGTTGAGAGCGGTGAGCTGGTTGAGCACGAAGCTGGTATCTGCAGCAGTGATGCCCACGATTTGAGCGAGGGCGGTGGGGAAGTCTTGAAGATTCGCCGGCACGAAACTGGAGGCAAACGGCACAACTCGCCCATCGGAAAGTGCGTTGACGCCAGAGACGCCGGTGTGATTGATGCCAACGACGATATAGCCGTGACTGGCGAGTTCTGCGAGTTGAGCGGTGTAGGACTCGGGCAAGGCACCCAGCCCGTGAGAAAACAGGACAACCGGATAACTCGCTTGCGCGGATGAAACACCGGTAGCGGCAATCACATTCGGGTCGATCCAGCTGTAGAAATCAGATGGCAAGCCCTGAGCAGGAGCCACCAGCTGGCCGAAGTTGTCCAGGTAAGGCGGAACCTGCCCTAGCGCCTGCGGATTTGCCTGACCGGGATACCAAATCTTAACCGTGACAGTCCGTTTGTCGTTTGGATCTGGGGTGAGGATTTCGTCGCGGGAGGTGTCGGTAAATTCGTAGGAAGTGGTGCCCACTTCAAAGGGGCCGGTGGGATCTGGCAGCGGGAAGGAGGAGACTGTTTCCCTTCCCTCTTTGTAGCCAAACTCTGCGAAGTGTTCAATCGCCCCCCCGTCGAAAGCGCCGGCGTTTATGGCGCTGGCTACATCCGGATACTGCAGCAGGTAAAAACTGGTGTTGAACTGGGGACTGGGGTTGCGCCGCTCATCAGTGCCGTACTCGACGAAGTGCTGAAAGCCGGTGAGTTCGTCTCTGGCCACAGCGGCGGCGACATCTGGATTCTGCTGCAGGTAATAGCTGGTATCGAATGCGCCGGATGGGTCGCGTCCCTCTTTGTCCCCATATTCGACAAAGTGTTCGTACTCCCCTGTGAATTCGTCTCGGGACACAGCGGCGGCGACGTCTGGGTTTTTCCGCTCATACCAGGTGGGATTGAACAGGGGGCTGGGGTTGCGACCTTCAAACTGACCGAATTGCAGGAAGTGATCGAAGGCGGTGGTGTCAAAGTTGCGCACAGCAGCGGCGACATCTGGATTCTGCAGCAGGTAGTAGCTGCTGTCGAAGTAGGCGCTGGGGTTGCGCTCTTCGACTATGCCGTATATATTAAAGTGTTCTAACCCGTTTTTAAATTGGCCGGCGGCAACAGCACGGGCCACATCCGGGTTCTGGGCGAGATAAAAGTTTTCGTCAAATAGGGTATTGGAGTCTAACATATTCTAAAGTTGGGGTTGACTGTTAAGCTGGTTTACAGCTAAAAATAAGGCTTGGCGGTATTTTGGGTGCAGCCGCGCCAATAACAAGGTAAGCAAGATGTGGCGGCTTGATTTCCGGAAATTTTTACAGCCGGTGCGGCACCTTGTCCCGCGCCTGAAGCTTTTTCTGCGGTGGGCGATTCTCGGCGGGACGCTGTTTTTTCTCGGCAAAACCCTTAAGGATTGCGCTGCGGAAGTGGCGGCTATCCGCATCGACGCCACCGACAAGCTAACTCTGGGCTTGGCTTTTTTGCTGACGCTGCTGGCCCACATTTGGGCGGCTCGCGTGTGGGCGGGAATTGTCCGCTCGTTCAGCCCGCCGGTGCCGGTGTCTTTGGCGATGCGGGTTTATTTGAAAACCAATATCGCCAAGTATTTGCCGGGGAATGTCTGGCATTTTTATGGCCGGATTTTGGCGGTGAGTGCTGCCGGTGTCTCCCCTGGTGTGGCAACGCTGAGTGTGCTAATCGAGCCGGTGCTGATGGCTGCTGACGCTCTGCTGATTGCTTTGACCGGCAGTTTGATTGTAGCAAATGGGCAATCTCATGGACTGGCTTCTGCGGTTGCGGTTCTCACCGGCACTCTGGGATTGCTGCTTTTGGCGGTGGTGGCGGGGATTCATCCCAGGATTTTGAATCCTGTGATGCAATTTTTGGTCAGACTGAAGGGAAAGGCGATGGCGGCGGCGAGCAGCCGCCACTCGGGTTTAAAGATGAGGGAACTATCGGAAAGCGGAATGATTGCGGTCGCGGAAGATAATTTAGAAGGTAATTTCAGCAATTCAGCCAGCGATAAATATTTCAGAATTGAGCGCTATCCTGCAGGGCCGGTGCTGGGAGAGTTGGGATTTTTGGCATTGCGGGGTGCGGGGTTTGTACTGGTGTTGCAAGCTGTCGCGCCGGTGAGTGCCGGTGAGCTGCCGGTGGTGTTGGGCGCTTTTAGCTGGGCGTGGCTGCTGGGTTTGGTTGTGCCGGGCGCACCGGGAGGAATTGGGGTGTTTGAAGCGACAGTGACGGTTTTGCTGGATGGCCACTTTGGGGCGGGGACGATTTTAATCGCCGCCGCTTTTTACCGGCTGGTCAGTGTGTTGGCTGAGGCTGCCGGTGCGCTTTTGGCTTGCTGCGATCTGCGGCGTGGCACAATTCGGGGATGAAACGGCAACGGGCTTTCCCCCTGTGCAATTTACCTGTCAGCGCTATCGTCTGGTCCAAATCGATTGTGGGGGAAGCCTTCCCACTCTCATTTTTGACGGCGATTAAGTTGTAACGCATATTTTCATCATAGATTACGAAGGTGATCTTTAAGATTTCCAGAAAATTTACCACCCACTTGCATTCTTCTTCCGGGTAATCGACGTAATACTCGATCAGCTTAGCCAGACAGGTTTCCAGGTGAGTGCGCACCTGCTTGCAGAGCAGAGTAATCTTGAGCAGGATAATCACCAGCGTCAGGGCGTGCCCTTGAGAAACTAGCAAAACAAACAGTTGGGAAGGGGTTTGGCGGTTTTCTGTCGTTAAAAATTCAATCACCCGCTTGCAAGTTCTGAACAGCAGGGCGTCTGTCAATGGCTTGTCGTCATTGCTCTCATAGAGATTTTTTATGCTTTTTGATAGCAGGGTATTAATCAGCCCCACAAATTCACGATTTTCTAAGGAATAAATTAAGTATTTTTGCAGGCTTATCTTGAATTCTTTATAAACAATGCCTTTCGTTTGTTCGAGAAAGATGTTGGCGATATTTTTATAGCTAAATTGGCCCCTTTTGGCCATAATCATCTTGATCAGCTTCAGGACTTTATCCCCGAAGACGGTCGGATTTTTGTCGGGTTCGCCCTGACGTTCGTATGCTGAGTGAAGGCGAGCAGTGTACATGGCCAGCTCAAATTTAAACCGCTCTCTCAGTTGCTGTGCTTGGATTCTGGCGGCTTCTCGCTGTTCCGGTGAATTGCTCATATTCACATATTGAGGCACTAGCAGATAAGAGGCGTAGCGCTCACTCCAGTGACGTTGCTCACGCTCTTCGTATCTGGCCAGAAATAGCTTAAGCTCCTCGTAATCTTTGCTATTGCGGAAGTT
>JALOOK010000412.1 GCA_025454445.1 Oscillatoria sp. Prado101
GCCGGCGCAGGGGCGGATTTACAGATATCCTTTATAGCGGTTCTCAGTTTGATGTACGTGAGGCCCAGAAACCCGGTTTCTTAAAGAAACCGGGTTTCTCAGTACCTCACCTCGGATGAGAACCGCTATATCTCACAGACATCTGCGGATACCGCACCCCTGCTGTAGGGGCGGCTTTTCCCAGAAAAGCTGGCCGCCTGTAAAAAATATTAATAAACCCGCCCCCAAATTTTTTTGGCAACAGCCACAAAATGCCCTAAAGTAAAGAGCGAGTCTGAGCTGCAATAGCAATTGAGCGGGAAGCGATCAATATGTCTGACACCACACCAACCAACACACCGGCGCAAGAAGCGCAAGAAATCGAAGAAGTGATGGCCGAACTGGAGCGATACCGGGAGCGGATCGTCAGCGATGTCCTGGAAATGGCCAAAAAAGTCAAAATATCCAAGCAAACGGCAATGGCGCAGCTAGCCAACCATCCGGAAATCGCCCAGATTGAAGCCATGCTCTCGGATCTGCGCTCGCGGAAAGCCGCAATCGATGCTGCTTCAACAGTACAGTAACCCATGCTTAACTCTCAAACCCACAGCAGCGCACCGGCACAAACAGACGAGTTGCTCGAATCCGTCAACATGCAACTCGCCGCTGGCACCTTTGACCCAGCTAACACTCAACTGCTGGCCACAATGGTAGAATCCCTAGCAGATGGGCGGGGGATGGTGAGACTGGGATTTGTAGAGGCGTTCGGCAAAATTGGCCAACCGGCAGCTCCCTATTTGCAGGACGCCCTCGCCAATCACCCCAACCCAGTGGTGCGCCGGTCTTGCGGCAAAGCGCTGGCCAAAATCAGCTACCCGCAAGCCGTTCCCACATTAATTAACGCCCTGCTCAACGACGCCGACACCGTTGTCAGGAGCTCAGCAGCCGGTGCCCTCGCCAAAATGGGGCCATCCGCAGTGCCGGCACTGCTGGAAGTTATAGCATCTGATTCTCCGGAAGCCGCAAAAGGGCACGCCGCCTGGGCGCTGGCTTTCATTGGAGCGCGAGCTGCCGAAAAGCTTTACGAAGCGATGAGCTCCGAGTCAGCAGACGTGCGCTGCGCCGCCGCCGGTGCGATCGCCAATATCGCTCAAGAACAAAGGGATGATCACTCCACCGGCACATTAATCTCAGCCCTCAGCGATCCAGCGCCGGCGGTGCGAGCCGAAGCCGCAGCCGCCCTGGGCCAACTGGCGCACCAGCCGGCGGTGCTCCAGCTGATTGAGCGCCTTGACGACACCGCCGCAGAGGTGAGAAAAGCCGCCGCCCTAGCGCTGGCCAAAATCGGCGATCCCGCCGCCACAGAACCCCTGCAAGCCAAATCAGCCGGCGATCCAGACGGCGGCGTGCGCCAAGTCGCCGGTGTCGCCCTCTCCCTGCTCAAGCGCGCAAAACTTGTTTCCCCAACCCCCGACAATGAATTTCCAACTCAGTGAAAAAGCCAAAGAATTAATTCCCAAAGCCAGAATCGTCAGCTTTGCCGGCTGGCAAAACTCCCACCCCCCCGACATCATCCAGCTCCTGCAAACCGCTGAAGATCAAGGGCGCTACCTCACCGACGCCGATTTAGCGCCACTCCTTGCTCACTCATCTGCCGCCTGCGTCAGCGCCGCCCAGTTCCTGCGCGAGAGCGCCGCTGAGATTGTCGCCGAAGCCAGGGAGCAAGTCTTAGCTCAATATCCGGATCTCACCCAGCCGGGAGGCGACCTCTACCCACCGGCGCGCGCAGAAGCCTGCTGGCGGGATTTCTGGCACTTCCTGCGCTGCATCACCTACGGGATTGCCGGTGGCAGCACCGAGTTTACCAGTCCAGAAGGGCTGCACTACATGCAGCTGCTCTACCGAGAATTGCGCGTCCCCCTGGATGCGATGGTGCTGGGGCTAGAGAATCTCAAAGCCGCCAGTCTGAAACGATTGCCCGACCGGCAACAGACTCTCGCCCCCTATTTCGACCACTTACTCACTAAATTGAGTAGCTTTAGCTCCGACATATAACTTTTATAAGTGACTTAAAGGTGCCACATTCAAAAAACACCCCCTGACCGGCCATTTATAAAGAAAAAGTGAAGCCACAAGAAACCGGGTTTCTTGCGGTGGGGAAGCCCGAAAAGCTGAGCTCTCCTCTAGAAGAACCCCGGGTTCTCGCCCCCACTCGCCGCTCAACAATGACTTTATAAACACGCCCTTAGGGGGGTGTTTCCCTTAGAATAGACTCTTTGGTTTAATGGGCAGAGCCATTACCGTGATAGTTGTCCGTGTCGTAGAATCCGTTTTTGGTGCCAAAGAACAGGCTCCCGAGGATAAACAGAGCGGTCAGCACCGCTAGAATCAACTTAACTTCCATAGACTAACGGGAAAATCGGCTAAACCACCCTGATGAATCTAACACAAGCAGACCGGATTGTAGAACCATTCTGGCTGGCCCGTCCCTCCACAGAGGTAGCGCCCGACCTGCTGGGGTGCGTCCTCGTGCGCCAGATGCCTGACGGGCAAACGATCCGGGGTGCGATTGTGGAAACCGAAGCCTACGCCCCAGGAGATCCAGGCTGCCACGCTTACCGGGGTAGTACCAAACGCAATCAGGTGATGTTTGGGCCAGCTGGGAGAGCCTACGTCTATTTCATCTATGGCATGTATAACTGCTTAAACATCGTCACCGACCTGGAAGGGGTGCCCAGTGCTGTCCTGATTCGCGCTTTGCAGCTAGAATCAATACCGTCTGGGATTGACCGGCACAAAGAAACCAAACCCCACCGGATTGCTGCAGGACCTGGCAAACTGTGCCGCGCCCTTCAGATTGACCGGCAGCTAAATGGTGTGGAATTGCGCCCCGGTCAGCCGGTGTGGCTGGAACACCGCACACCTGAGTTTGAGCGGGATGTGGCGAATAGCGCAATTAGCTTCGTCCAGACAACCCGGATTGGCTTGTCTGCCGGTGCCGAGTTGCCGTGGCGGTGGTATGTGGCTAACTGTCAGGCAGTTTCCAAACCATAGAAGACAATTTTTCCCCCGCTGCCAAAAAGCCGGTGCGCGTGCAAGCAAATAGGACTAAGGCAGAAACCGGGTTTCTCAAGCAGCAGACAGCAACGCCACAGCCCTAGCTCCAGGAAGAGAAACCCGGTTTCTCTCACGGTTGTGCGTAAGTCTGGGCAAAAATAACCTGCCCGCAGGGGTTGTGGATTTTCCCCTCAGGTGGTAGTATACAATTTAGCGATTCCCCCTATGGGGAAGCGATGTTGAATTTTACGGAATTTATGGACCGAAGTCCATCCGCTCACAGTAGTATCAATCTCCTCTAGCCTGGGGGCATTGTCTCCCAGCGCGGGGGAGACTTAGGAGGTTGTATGCTCACACAGGAACTGCGCAACTCTATTTCGGACATTACCGAATTAAATCAACTCAAGTCTGCCCTGAATCGCTTACCGGCAGTCGATGCCGGTGATTATATCGCCGAACTGCCGGCGGGGCGTCGCGCCATAGCCTTTCGCCTGCTCAACAAATCTCAAGCTATTGATGTCTTTGAATACCTGCCGCCAGAAGTGCAAGAAGAACTGATCAACTCCTTGCAAGACGTGCAGGTGTGCCAGATTGTGGAGGCAATGGAACCGGATGACCGAGCTGCCCTGTTCGACGAACTGCCGGCGGGAGTTGTCAAGCGGCTGCTGCTGCAACTGAGCCCAGAACAGCGACAAGCAACTGCCACCATTCTAGGGTATCCGGAAGGCACCGCCGGTCGGGTGATGACCACCGAATATGTGCAGCTGCGCCAAGGACTGACAGTGGGAGAAGCCCTCAGCAAGATCCGCCGCAGTGACCAAGATAAAGAAAGCATTTACTACGCCTACGTCACAGATGACAGCCGCAAACTGGTGCGCGTAGTCTCCTTGCGGCAACTGCTGTTTTCCCTTCCCGAGGCCCAGATCCGGGATATTGCCAGCGAGCGCGTCATCAAAGTGCGCACCGAAAGCCCGAAGGAAGAGGTAGCCCAGCTGATGAAGCGCTATGACCTGATAGCGCTGCCGGTGGCTGACCGGGAAGACCGGCTCGTCGGGATTGTCACCATTGACGACGTAATCGACATTCTAGAAGAAGAAGCCACAGAAGACATGCAAAAACTGGCCGGCGTCAGCGGCGGTGACGAGGGTGCCCTGTCTCCCCCCCAGGTGACAGTCACCAAGAGGCTGCCGTGGCTGCTGGGAGTCATGGCCCTCTATATCGGAGCTGCCAGCGCCATAGCCCCCTTTCAGGCGGTGATTGCCCACGTGCCGGTGCTGGCCGTGATCATGCCGATTTTCTCCAACACCGGCGGCACGGTGGGCATTCAAGCCCTAACTGTGACCATCCGGGGGCTGGGCGTGGGAGAGGTGACGCCCCTGGACACCCCGAAAATTCTCCGCAAGGAAATTCTGGCGGGGTTGGGCACCGCTTTCAGTTTAGGTCTGACCTTGATCCTGCTATCTTTGATTTGGACTGCCCCCCAAGAGCGGTGGGTCGGGTTCGTCGCCGGACTGGTGATGGCTCTGAACGTGTTAGTGGCCGTGACACTGGGAACCCTGCTGCCAATGGCTTTCAAGCGCCTCAAGCTCGACCCCGCCCTGATCAGCGGCCCACTGCTGACGACCTTGCTTGATGCAGTTGGGTTCATGCTGTTCCTGTCGATGATTTCCTTCAGCTTCTCCTTCGAATTCTCCCAGTCGTTCTCGGCGGCGATG
>JALOOK010000413.1 GCA_025454445.1 Oscillatoria sp. Prado101
GAAACCGAAACAAGAGGGCTGTCTCAGGTTGACCGGCAACCCTGACTTTCCCCGCAACAGCAGCAACCAAAAGGGTTTTCAACCTGACGCCGCCGGACAGGCCGAACGCAGCCCTGCGGGTAGGTTCGGTTAACCGCATGCGGAATTACGGGAAACCGAAACAAGATTTGTAGGGCGCGGTGCGAACAGTCCCAGTCAGTGCCGGTGAGGACGAACCCGATGGCGAACGCAACTTATTTCTAGTCCCCTCCCCGCCGGCGGGGAGGGGGTTGGGGGAGGGGTGGATCTGGAACACCGGCAGGGTTTGGCATTTTGCCGGTCGGAATGTCATAGACTTTTCAATGGGGGGTGGGCTGTCCTGCTCACCCGACACGCCAATCCCCCTCTGTTGCGCGACAGGCATTTTGCCTGTCCGGTAGGAAATGAACTCCATAAGTGACATTCTGATTATCGGGGGTGGCACGATTGGCCTCTCAATCGCCATCGAACTGAAATTGCGAGGCGCAAGTGTCACCGTTATTTGCCGGGACTTCCAGCAAGCCGCTGTCCACGCCGCCGCCGGTATGCTCGCTCCCCAAGCGGAAGCTATACCCCCAGGCCCAATGCTGGATTTGTGCCTGCGCTCCCGATCGTTATATCCAGACTGGACGAGCAAACTCGAAGAGATTGCCGGCTTGCCCACCGGCTACTGGCCCTGTGGTATTCTGGCTCCCGTGTACGAATCTGGGAATGGAACATCGGGCGTGGGGTATGGGGATGTTAGCCAATTCCCTATTGACAGTTCCCTATCCGCGCTTTGGCTGGACAGAGATGCGATTCACCAGCTCCAGGCCGGTCTTGGCCCAGAGGTGGCCGGCGGGTGGTGCTTTCCGGAAGACGCCCAGGTGGACAGTCGGGCGCTGGCGCGAGCGCTGCAGGCAGCCGCCCGAGAGCTGGGCGTAAAGATTCGGGAAGGCGTCGCAGTTGAGGGAATTGTGCGGCGTTCCGGGCAAGTTAGCTGTCTGAAAACATCTGCGGGCGAACTCCACGGCGGGCATTATGTCTTGGCGACCGGCGCGTGGTCAAACCAGCTGCTACCGCTGCCGGTGTATCCGAAAAAAGGGCAAATGCTCTCGGTGCGGGTGCCGGTGGAGACTGCGGTAGCGCCCCTGCAGCGGGTGCTGTTTGGTCCTGACACCTACATCGTCCCCCGCCGCGATGGCAGAATTGTGATTGGAGCGACGAGCGAGGATGTTGGTTTCACTGCCGGCAATACGCCGGCTGGCATGAAAACTCTGCTGGAGCGGGCTGTGCGGCTCTACCCCCAGCTGCAACACTATCCGATTGAAGAATTTTGGTGGGGGTTCCGACCGGCAACGCCTGACGAGTTGCCGATTTTGGGAGCGAGCCTGTGCCAGAATTTAACTTTGGCTACTGGTCACTACCGCAATGGTATTCTGCTAGCGCCGGTGACGGCTTCTCTGATTGCGGATTTAATCCTGAATCAAAAATCTGACCCCCTGCTGGAATATTTCCAGTGGCAGCGGTTTTTTCACCGGCAGCCATCAGCCGCCCGCCAGCAGAGCGCAGTCGAGACCCGCCCCGCCGCTGAGCAAACTAACAAATCTAACGGAAATCCAAATCCTCCCATGCTCACCTACCCTGTTCCGGCACAGCAGACAGCGGCGAAGCTGTCTCCCGACACTCCGCTGACGATTGCCGGTCGGCAATTCCGTTCGCGCTTGATGACAGGCACCGGCAAGTATCGCAGCATTGAGGAAATGCAGCAATGTGTCGCCGCCAGCGGTTGCGAAATTGTCACGGTGGCGGTGCGCCGGGTGCAAACTAAGGCTGCTGGGCATGAAGGTCTGGCGGAGGCGCTGGACTGGACAAAAATCTGGATGCTGCCCAATACTGCCGGCTGTCAAACGGCTGAGGAGGCGATTCGGGTGGCGCGTCTGGGGCGGGAAATGGCGAAGCTGCTGGGGCAGGAGGACAATAATTTTGTCAAGTTAGAGGTGATTCCCGATGCCAAGTATCTTTTGCCCGATCCGATTGGCACTCTGGAAGCTGCTGAACAGCTGGTGAGGGAAGGGTTTGCGGTTCTGCCGTATATTAATGCTGACCCGTTGCTGGCGAAACGCTTGCAAGATGCCGGCTGCGCTACGGTGATGCCTTTGGGTTCGCCCATCGGTTCGGGACAGGGGATAACTACTGCGGCGAATATTCAGATTATTATTGAGAGCGCTCGCGTGCCGGTGGTGGTGGATGCCGGTATTGGGACGCCTTCTGAGGCGGCGCAAGCGATGGAGATGGGGGCGGATGCGGTGCTGATTAATAGCGCTATCGCCCTGGCTGAGAATTCGGCTGCGATGGCCAAAGCGATGGGTATGGCCACAGAGGCGGGGCGTCTGGCCTATCTCGCCGGTCGCATGCCGGTGAGAGCCAGCGCCAGCGCCAGTTCACCTTTGACCGGCACGATTAGCGGATAGGGGCGAGGGTGAGGCAGTCAGGGGAGTGAGGAGGGCATTCTCCCACTGTCCCCCTATCCTGGTGTTAAGAATGATTAATAACTATGAAGTAATATTTTTCGGAAGCTAATTTTTGATAAAATTAACTAGCGTTAAAAGACTGAGGGTGAGATTCATGCCATATACCGAAGAGCGCGACCTGAACTGGTCGTTTTAGGATGAGGGGCCGACCCCTCTAGGAGATTCATACCTCCTACCCTCACGGAAAAGGCCACAAAGGCCCGGTCACGCCTGAGTAGGTAACGAAAAAGGCGGAATGCAGACCCCGAAAGTAGCCAAAGCTGGCAGCCTAAGCCGGTTAGGAGCAAGAGGGATTCCCTCAAGGTGAGCGCAAGCGAACTGTCGTCTAAACTGCGTGATATATGAAAGGGCCAAATAAGGCTGGCAGGCCCTAACCAAAAAGGTAAGTAGGTGGCCTGGGAATTTCTTTCTTTCCCCGGCGTATGAACAAAAACCCTACCGCAGAATAGGCAGCACCGCAAAAAGGGGAAAACAGACTAAACGACACAACAGGGTAAGCCCTACAGAGTCCAGGGGAAGGTCGAGCCCACTGGTAGGCCAACCGTAAGGAAGGCGGAACTCTTTGGAGGGTAGAGGATGAGGCAAAAAGCGAATGCCCACCTGTAATGGGAGGGATAGGGGTTCAAAATTTGCCCCTGACCGAAAGGAAAAGCAGACTTGCCTTTGGTCTTACGGGAAAGAAACTAACTAAAGAAACCGAACTCAACGATAAGTTAGATGTCAAGTAAAAACTTGGTAAACGGACAGAGAGGGCCGTTGGATATCTGGAGTCAGGTCAACTGGCGCAAGATTTTCAAGGCGGTCAGGAATCTGAGGCAACGAATCTTTCTCGCGAAGAAGCTTGGTAACTGGCGCAAGCTGCGGAGCTTGCAAAAGTTAATGCTAAGAAGCCGCTCAAACCTACTGCTGTCAGTACGGAGAATCACCCAGACCAATCAGGGCAAGGCAACGGCAGGAATTGACAAAGAAACTGTCAATACCCCAGAGCAACGGGTGAAGCTGGTAAATGGCTGGACGGGTGGGAGCCAAAGCCCGACAAAAAGGGTAATGATTCCTAAACCCAACGGCAAGAAACGACCGCTAGGTATCCCAACCGTGCGTGACAGAATCGAACAGGCAGTAGTAGCCAATGCACTAGAGCCCGAATGGGAAGCCGTGTTTGAGCCCAACTCCTATGGGTTCAGACCCGGAAGAAGCTGTCAAGATGCCATCGGTCAGAGTTTCATCAGACTCTGTAGTGGTAGAGACACCTGGGTTCTAGAAGCTGACATCAAGGGCTTTTTCGACAACATCGCCCATGAATCCATCCTCAGACAACTAGGGAATTTCCCTGGAAGAGCCCGAATAGAAGGATGGTTAAAAGCTGGGTTTTTCTACCAAGGGGAACACACCCCAACGGAGATGGGCACGCCACAAGGAGGAGTAATTTCGCCCCTACTGGCCAATATCGGGTTGCATGGCCTAGAAGACTTCATCAAGGCCACCAACAAGAAACTTGGTGTGGTAAGATATGCCGATGATTTCATAGTCACGGCTAGGGACAAAGGGAGTCTCGAAAGGGCCCAAGCCCAGATACAGCAATGGATGTCTGAAAGAGGACTTGAATTCAGTGCGGAGAAGACGGTCATAACGTCACTGGAAGATGGCTTCGACTTCCTGGGGTTCAACCACCGTCACTATGGCGGAAAACTGCTCATCAAACCCTCGAAAAAGAAAGTCCTGGACTTCTGTAAGAGGATAGGCAAAGAAATCTGCCTCCTGAACGGGGCAGAACAGGAAGTCGTCATCAAGAAGTTGAATCCAATTCTCCGAGGTTTTGCTAACTACTACAGAGGTGCGGTCAGCAAAGAAACCTTCAGCTACATCTCTAGTAGAGTGTGGCAGTACCTCTGGCGTTGGGCCAAGCGGCGGCACCCCAACAAAAACACCAAGTGGGTTCGGAAACGCTACTTCCACACGATCGATGGCGTCAAGTGGACATTCGCTTGCCAAAGCGAAAAACGGGGTAAAGAGGTTACTCTCGTCCTCTACCCCGTAAACAAAACGACCATTGAACGTCATGTAAAAGTGAAAGGAGATGCCTCACCGGACGACCCCTCCCTGCGTGAGTACTGGGACAAGCGCCACCAGAAACAGGGCAAGAACTACTGGGAGAAGAACTCCCGTAACTACAGAATAGCCCAAAATCAGAGCTGGAAATGTCCAGTATGTGGCCAACCA
>JALOOK010000414.1 GCA_025454445.1 Oscillatoria sp. Prado101
CAGGCAATTTATCTGCAGCTTGCCTATTTTGATTAACCCATTTGAAGTAGTACGAAACCCCGCCCTTGTGCAAATTATGTACAGACAAGCATCAATACCGCCGCCAGATGCGCTCCCGTCGCATCCGCCCGCAGCCGAAAGGGGTTGCAGCCATCTTTTTTTTGTGATGAACTAAAGTAAAATAAGTTATGGCATCCGCAAATAAAGTCAGACAATATCTCGCCTATTGGTTTCAGCTGGGAAAGAAAGTTTTCACAGGCAACGGACAAGAATCTTTGCTCCCTGTTCCGGTGCTTAAAGGTGATCATTACAGCCGTCAATTTGAAGAGTGCTGGCAGATAATTACCTCTCCCGAATCGGGAGACTGCTACTTGGAAGGCACCTCGGAAACCATCGCCCAGTTACTGACGCCAGAGTGGGAAATAATTCAGTGCGCTCGCTGCCCCATGCCCCTCCCGGTCAGGACGGTGGGCATGCCAGCGGAATCCTGTCCGTGCCACGATTTGCGCAATTGGCCAAACACCGAGATTCCCATGCCGAGAGCGCCGGTCAGCTCTCAGAAGCATCTGAACTCGATTCGCCAGCGGCTGCTCCGCACACACTCCCAGGAGGAGAAAAACGAGGAAAATGCTGCCGGCAGCAAAAACCCCCCTGCTGTAGTGATTCCCTTAGATTTTCCCCTGTGTCATCTCGCCTGCCACAGTCACCAGATCGGCAGCGACCGATTAGCGGCTCACTAATTCCTAATTGCTCGTTGCTGCCAGTTCCACAGTCTGGCGTCGGGGAACCTCCCAAGTGAGAAAATCATAAGCCATATCCGTATTCGGGAAAATAGCGCGGGCTTCTTGCAGCAAATCGTCAAGCACAATATCATTCCCAGGCGCGTAGCGTGGGCTGAAATGAGTGATCAGCAGCTGCTTCACCCCCGCCTGAAGCGCCACTTGCGCCGCCATCGTCGAAGTTGAGTGCAACCTGTCGTAAGCCATCTGCGCGTCTTGATGGGCAAAAGTAGCCTCGTGAATCAAAACATCCGCATCCCGGGCCAGCTCTACCGCCCCCTGACAGTAAACCGTGTCCGTACAGTAAGCAATTTTGCGACCCACTTGCGGCAGTCCGCAGAACTCTGCCCCATTAAATTTTCGCCCGTCTGGCAAAGTCACGCTTTCGCCCCGCTTCAGCTGGCCATAAATAGGGCCAGAAGGAATCCCCTGCTCCTTCGCTTTTTCCACATTGAACTGTCCTGGCCGGTCTTTTTCCGTCACCCGGTAGCCAAAGGCAGTCACCCGGTGTTCCAGGCGTCCACAGCTAACCGTGTACTCCTCATCTTCATAAATCACCCCGGGCTGGTTCTTGTGCACCTTAATCGGGTAAGAAAAATGGGTGTGGGAGTAACGCTGGCAGGCTTGCAGATAGTCACTCAGCCCACTTGGGCCATAAATATCGATGCGGTGGGGATTGCCGGCCAGCCCCACGGTGGCTAGCAGGCCCATCAAGCCGAAAATGTGGTCTCCGTGCGTGTGGGTGATAAAAATCCGAGTCAGCTGGCTGATTTTGAGGTCACTGCGCAGGATTTGGTGCTGGGTGCCTTCCCCGCAGTCAAACAGCCAGAATTCCGCCCGCTGGGGCAGGCGCAAAGCGACGCCGGAGACATTGCGCGACCGGGTCGGGACACCAGAGCTAGTTCCTAAAAATGTAATCTGCACTCGCTTTGTGAAATTTGAGCAATCCGCTGAACTGGGGTTAAACGCTACAGCCGCCTTGAGGGTGGCGCTTTTAGACCGGCTCTCCCGTCACCCATTCTAGCACCGGCTCGCCAGGGAGCGGCCCGCGACGCCCCTCTCCCTCCCCATTCGGGGGTGGGTTTTTTCTCTGTGTTAGGCGTGCACCTACTGTTATAGCCGCAGTCATATTGCGCGCGGACATCCGTGGCCTGGGATAAAAGGCGTAGGACATCTGTCTGAGATGTCCCCCCTCTGAAACTAGCATTTTGGGAGGTGACGGTTGCCGGTGTGCCTGAAACTGCTCTCTTGTTTCGGTTTCCCGTAATTCCTGATGCGGTAAACCGAACAGCCAGCGAGTGGTAGCTCGCTGGCAAAGGTGAAATCCCCTCTTGGGTGGCATTTCGGGGGGGTGACGGTTGCCGGTGTGCCTGAAACTGCTCTCTTGTTTCGGTTTCCCGTAATTCCTTATGCGGTAAACCGAACAGAGAGCGAGTGGGATCTCGGTGGCCAAGGTGAAATCCCCTCTGAAGCTGGCATTTGGGGGGCACCTGAACACCATGCAACCCCAGAACTGCGCCGGACTCGATGGCTTGAGGGGACTTTATGGCTGAAATCCATGTGGGATAAGGGTTTTACAAAACACCTACACTTGTGATCTCTCCCCCCCCGGGCAGGGAACTTGCAGGCCCTCAAAAAAGCCCGATAACTCCTCGCGCCGCGCCACCTGTCTGCCATTGGGGGGATTCTTGTTGTAGAATTATCTGCTCCTAGAGTAGGATGCTTGATTGAATCCCTTTTAGGGGATTGAAACACTTAGGGGAATCCTTTCCGCTCTACCCCGCACTGGATTTTGATTCATGCAACATCTGCGTTCCGCTCTGCGCCGGACTAAAATTGTGGCCACGATTGGCCCCGCTACTAGCAGCCCCGAAGTGTTGCGGGCGCTGATCCAAGCCGGCGCTACAACTCTGCGACTCAATTTCTCTCACGGCAGTCACGAAGATCACCAGCGCAATATTCGCCTGATCCGGCAGACTTCCTTCGAGCTCAACCAGCCGGTGGGCATTTTGCAAGACCTGCAAGGGCCGAAAATTCGCTTGGGGCGCTTTGAAACCGGCTCGATCGTGCTGGAAAAAGGCGATCCTTTCATTTTGACCAGCCGGATAATTCCCGGCACGCAGCACATCTCCTCTGTCACCTACGAACCCCTGGCACATGAAGTGCCGGCAGGATCTGTGATTCTGCTCGATGACGGCAGGGTCGAGATGCGCGTGGAAAAAGTTGACCGCGCCGCCGGAGAACTGTACTGTCGCACGGTGGTCGGCGGGACGCTCTCCAACAACAAAGGCGTTAATTTTCCTCAGGTTTACCTGTCGATTCGGGCCCTCACGGACAAAGACCGGCAGGATTTGCTGTTCGGTCTGGATCAGGGGGTGGACTGGGTGGCGCTCAGCTTCGTGCGCAACCCGGAAGATGTGCTGGAAATTAAAGAGATTATCGCCAGCGCCGGCAAGCGGGTGCCGGTGATTGCCAAGATTGAAAAGCACGAGGCGATTGAGCAAATGGAAGCCATCCTGTCGCTCTGCGATGGGGTTATGGTGGCCCGGGGCGATTTGGGGGTGGAACTGCCGGCAGAAGAAGTGCCGATTTTGCAGAAGCGCCTGATTGCTACCGCCAACCGGCTGGGCATTCCGGTGATTACGGCCACTCAGATGCTGGACAGCATGGTCAGCAGCCCCCGCCCGACTCGCGCCGAAATTTCGGATGTGGCCAATGCGATTCTTGACGGCACGGACGCGGTGATGCTCTCTAATGAAACAGCTGTGGGCAAATATCCGGTCGCCGCTGTGGAGACGATGGCTAGAATCGCCGAGCGGATTGAGCAGGACAAAATTACCTGCAATGTGGCCAGCGACGGATCGGGCCGGTCGAGACCCAACGCTATCAGTCAAGCTGTTGGCCAGATTGCCCAGCAGCTGGGGGCGTCGGCAATTATGACGCTCACCAAAACAGGCGCTACGGCGCGAAATGTCTCCAAGTTCCGACCGAGTACGCCGGTACTGGCGGTGACGCCTCATGTGGAGGTGGCGCGGCAGCTGCAACTGGTGTGGGGGGTGAAGCCCCTGCTGGTGCTGGACTTGCCCTCAACGGCTCAGACTTTCCAAGCTGCTATCAGTGTGGCTCAGGAGAAGCACTTGGTGTCGGATGGGGATTTGGTGGTGATGACGGCGGGAACGCTGCAAGGGGTTGCCGGTTCAACCGATTTGATTAAGGTTGAGGTGGTGACTGCAGTGCTGGGCAAGGGCACAAGCATGGGCCAGGGTTCTGTCAGCGGTCGGGCCCGGGTGGCCACCAGCGCTGCGGAAGTGGGCAATTTCAACCCGGGCGAGATTTTGGTGGTTCCCCGCACCAGTGCGGATTTTGTGGAGGCCATGCGCAAGGCGGCGGGGGTGATTACTGAGGAGGAAAGTCTGACCTCTCACGCGGCGGTGATTGGCATGCGCCTCGGGGTGCCGGTGATTTTGGGGGTGAAGAATGCTACCCAAATTATTCGCAACGGTACGATGCTGACGCTGGACATGCAGCGGGGCTTGGTTTATTCTGGGGCAATCGGCTTCACGAGCCCAGAGCCGCTGCTGGCGACTTGATCAGGACTTGCGCACAACTATGAAAGAAACTGGGTTTCTGGTTTCAGACCGGGCGCTAAAATTCAAGGAGTCTGGTTGAGAAACCCGGTTTCTGCCTAAGTCTTATTGATATAGTTTGGTTGCTATGTGACAATTTACAGCAATCATGCTATAATTTGACGCTGCCGGTGTGTGCCGGTGTCGCCTTCTGAGGCAGTCACGATGCTCCTGCGGAGCCGCTGCGCTACAACTGCGCACACCGCCACCAATGAAAACTGGCTCCACCGCAGACGAGCCGGTAGGGCTAAAGCCCAACTACAAACCTTTTCAAGGCAGAGCACCGGATTCTTGACACTCCCCATGCCTGGGAGATTGTGTTAAGTGGCAGCGCACTTGA
>JALOOK010000415.1 GCA_025454445.1 Oscillatoria sp. Prado101
TTCTAGCCCCTGGCAAAATCTTTCTTTCCTTGGCGCTCCTTCACGGCGGTTTATAAAAAAACGAGGAAAAGAGATCCTTCTTGTTCCCCCTCTCCGCACGCGGAGAGGGGGTTAGGGGGTGAGGTTCTTCTACACCGGCATTTTATCCGCAGGTAGCACTTTGCTCAAGAGACTTTGCAATTCATCCCCCTCAATCACCTCAGTCTCTAAGATTTCACCGGCAATCTTTTCCATCAACTCGCGATTATTATTGAGAATCGCCAGCGCTTGCTGGTGGGCAGTTTCCACAATCTCCTTCACTTCCTCATCAATGGCTTTTGCCGTTTGGTCGCTGACACTGCGGCGGGGATTCATACCGCCATCTCCCAGGAAGTTGTTCTGCCCGCCCTTTTCATAGGCCAGAGGGCCCAGCACTTTGCTCATCCCATACATAGTCACCATTCGCTCTGCCAAATCTGTGGCTCGCTGCAAGTCATTGGCTGCGCCGGTGGTGATGCTGCCAAAGACAATTTCTTCTGCAGCGCGACCTCCCAGCAGGGTGGCAATTTGACCGCGAATTTCCCCTTCATCCATCAAGAAACGGTCTTCGGTAGGCATTTGCAGGGTGTATCCCAGGGCTGCCATTCCGCGAGGGACAATGGAGATTTTAGCAACTTTGCCGCCTCCGGGCATCAGTGCGCCAACAAGGGCGTGACCGACTTCGTGGTAGGCGACAATCTTTTTCTCTTTGTCGCTGAGAACGCGGCTTTTCTTTTCCAAACCGGCAACCACGCGCTCAATGGCTTCATTAAAATCCGCTTGGGAGACAGTTTCGCGCCGCGCCCGCGCTGCTAGGAGGGCGGCTTCGTTGACGAGGTTCGCCAAGTCCGCACCGGCAAATCCGGGAGTGCGGGTGGCGAGCGTTTTTAAATCAATATCCGAACCCAGCTTGACTTTGCGGGCGTAGATTTCTAAGATTGCCAAGCGACCGGATAAGTCGGGGCGATCTACCAGCACTTGCCGGTCGAACCGTCCGGGGCGCAGCAAGGCGGGGTCTAGGGTTTCGGGGCGGTTGGTGGCGGCGAGCACGATGACTGTCGCGCCGGCTGCAGAAAAGCCATCCATTTCAGTCAGCAACTGGTTGAGGGTTTGCTCGCGCTCGTCGTTTCCGCCCACGAAACCGCCGGTGGATCGGGATTTGCCAATGGCGTCAAGTTCGTCGATAAATATAATGCAGGGAGCTTTCTTTTTCGCTTGCTCAAACAAGTCGCGCACGCGAGCCGCACCGGCACCGACAAACAGTTCCACAAACTCGGAACCTGATATGCTGAAAAAGGGCACACCTGCTTCTCCCGCAACGGCTTTTGCCAGCAGTGTTTTGCCGGTGCCGGGAGGGCCCACCAGCAGCACGCCTTTAGGAATCCGCGCCCCAATTGCGGTAAAGCGCTGCGGATTTTTCAGGAATTCCACAATTTCCGCTAGCTCGACTTTGGCTTCTTCCACACCGGCGACATCAGTAAAGGTGATTTTGGTCGCTTCGCCTTCTACATAAACCTTAGCCTTGCTTTTGGTAATCGAAAGCGCTCCTTGCGGACCCGCACCGCGCCCCATAAAAAACTGGAAAATTGCCACAAAAATCAGCGGCGGCAACACCCAGCCCAACAGACTGGTAAACCAGGTATTTTTTGGCGGTGGTGCGGCGGCAAATTCAACCCCTTTTGCCTCTAGCCGTTTGGGCAGTTCCATGTCGAATATAGGGGTGGTGGAGAGGACTTGAGCCGACTGATCTCCCTCCGGTTTGAGCTGGTATCGGATTTCGTTTTGCGCCACGAAAACCCGGGCAATTTTCCCGTCTTCAATCTGGTCGATGAACAGGCTGTAGGGGACTCGCGGAATCGGGGGGGCAAACAGCTGCGGCAAAAACAGGTTGGCCAGCAGGAACAAAAGCCCCGCTAAGAAGAGAATGTTCCCAATCAGTCGATTGCGAGAGGGTTGTGGTTTGTCTTTAATACTCATCGTTTGTCCTTCATCCTTTTTGAGATTATCTGGCTATTATTTTACACCGTCTGGTTTCAGCTTGACTCTATCCGCTCGCCTACTTTTAATATTTGAATTATCTGAATCCAGTTTCGCCACTTCTACTCTCTCACAAGCTTGCAACTTTTGGGAAAGTAGTGATTGCCGAAGGTTTGCGGTTCGGTCTTGTTCGGGTATGTTTAAGTCCGGAGCAATTTGCCGGTGGCCAAGAATCCAGACGAGATAAATGGAGACGCGATTTATCGCGTCTCTACAAGAGGAGGGAGAAGGCGGGAGAAGGCGTTATACAAAAAGGCTTCAGCAGGGAAGGGAGGATGCGGTTTCCAGCCAATCGAAAATTCTATCTAACTGTTCTGTAGTCACTAATCCATACTGCCAAAGCATCACGGGTAGCAAATTTAAGCTGTACTCGCGATGCCGCAAAACTATGCTAATTGCAGCAGCCGGCACCGCTAACTCTTCTTGTAAAAACTGTATCAGTCGAGTCTGCCGTGTGGGTTCCATATAAATTTTTACTGCTATCTGAGAGTGAGTGTAACAAAGTTTGTAAAGTTTTGCAACAATTTCTCAGAATCCAGCTGGGACACCCGGCAGTGGGGGGGGGAGAGGGGTGCGGGAGGGGTTAGGGGTGAGGGCTGGCATCCGTCCCGATGGCCCAGTACGGGGAGATGTTGGGCCATAGGGGGCAGTTCGTAGTTGGGCTTTAGCCCAAAAGTTCGTAGTTGGGCTTTAGCCCAAAAGTTCGTAGTTGGGCTTTAGCCCAAAAGTTCGTAGTGCTAAAGCCCAAAAGTTCGTAGTTGGGCTTTAGCCCCTGTTTGGACAGGCGTTCTGGCCGGTCCTACGCCTTTTGGGTTGGGACAGGCGTTCTGGCCGGTCCTACGCCTTTTGGGTTTGGACAGGCGTTCTGGCCTGTCCTACGCCTTTTGGCGTCTTTTGGCGGAGGGCGGGAGGTTTAAAAATTCAATTCCCTTTATCCTTTAGGCGCTGACCTGCTAACTCCCTCCACTTCTCCACTTCTGGTCTGCGGTCTTTCTGATCAACTGTCAAACAGTTTTTCCATTCTCCCACTGCGCCGGCTTTATCGTTAAGACTCTCTAGCACCTGTGCCAGCAAGCAGTGAGCGGCGGCATTTTTCCCATTGATATCGATAGCCTTCTGCAAGTGAGAATTAGCTTCGGCATAGCGAGATTTCTGCAGATACGCCCAGCCGGCATTTTTGTGCAAATCGGATTTTAGCGTGATATCCTGAGCTAATTCCAAACCTTGCAAAAGCAAGCTAAGAGCCGCATCATAGTCTTTGTCCAGAGTCAGAGACAAGCGACCCAAATTGTTGAGGGCGTAGGGTGCGGCGGGATTGCCGGCATCCTCTATAGCTAGCCGGTGCTCACTTCGGGCGCAATCATAATTTTTGAGCTTTTCACAAGTGGCTCCTAGGTTGTAGTGAGCCATCCTGAGGCGAGGGTTAAATCGGATCGCCCACCTGAAGTAAAACTCCGCAGTTGCGAACTGACCGGCCTTGTAATTCTCGTGCCCAATCTCGTTGAGATCGACAGCGATTTTGGGCGTTGCCAGCCACAATCCCCCGACCCCCAGCAGTATTAGCGCTACCACCCCTATTTTCACCCCAATAGATCTCAGCTTTTTCTTGCCGGCATCCTGACGCCCCACAGCCGGTCTCACCGGCAACCCCTTGTCAATCGCCTCCAAATGCTGTAAAATAACTTGAGTGTTTGGCGGTCGGTTTCCTGGAAAGGGAGCCATCAGGTAATCAATCAAATTTGCCAGCGACTCGGAAACCTGCGGGGCGCTGTGACGCCAAATCAACTCGCCGGTTTGAGAATCGATAAGCTGAAAAGGAGACTTGCCGGTCAGCAAATAAACAAAAGTTCGGCCAAGGGCATAGAAATCCGATTGCGGCAAAGCGACTCCATCGATTTGCTCTAGGGGCATATAGCCAGATGTGCCAACCCGCGTTCCCTGACACTTGCCGGCGATTTTCACCAGGTAAGTCTCTGTCATCTCCCGAACAGCACCAAAGTCAATCAGCACCAGCTGTCCATCCGGTTTCAGCATGATGTTGTCCGGCTTGATATCCCGGTGAAAGTAATGCTGCTGGTGCAGTTCCTCCAGAATTTCTGCCAGCTGCTTTAACCAGTCAATAGCGCGCTCTTGCGAGATGGGCTGATTGTCTCGCAGCCACTCTTGCAAATTCTGTCCCTCAATCTTTTCCATCACCAGACAGTGCAGTGGTTCGGCGCTATCCCCTGGCTGAAAGGTGAAGTACCCATCTGCCTCAACTCTGGGAATTCCTGGATGGCGCAGCCCCCTCAATACCTGCGCTTCCCGCTGAAAAAGGGAGACAGCTTTGGGATAGTTATCCAGCATGACTTTCAGCACTTTCGGCGTGCCGGCATCCCCCACCTCGAAAGTAGCGCCAAAGCCCCCTTCACCCAGACGTCGAATCACCTGATATCGGTTTTGCAGTAACATTCCCGGCTCAATCATGGCTGCTTCACTTGAAAACACCCGGCGTCCCACAGTAGAAAGATGATTGAAAGTTTTTGCACTCTTATCCTTACCTCCTCTTACTCCCCCCGCCCCTCCATCCCCAGAGGGGGCCCCGAGCCTCCCCTTGTGGGAGAGGGGGTTGGGGGGTGAGGGGGCTTTTCTGCGGCAGTTCAAGAACATGATATTACTCCCCCTCCCCGCCTGCGGGGAGGGGGT
>JALOOK010000416.1 GCA_025454445.1 Oscillatoria sp. Prado101
CCCAGGTCGGGAGAGGGGGAAAAATAAAGAATTCTCCCCTCACCCCAAAGTGGGAGAGGGGTTGGGGGTGAGGGGGATTACAAAAATGGGATGCTCCCGTGCAAACTAGAACAAAGAAAGGAGGTACAATGCAAGAGTGGCAAATGAATACAAAGGAAAATCTGGGGGGCTACAAGCCGACTTACCAGCAAGGATTGCTATTGCGAGCTGCGCTTTTGCAAGGGGAAGACGCCCTCGCTGCTTGGGAGGAATGGAAAGCCGGTGTTGATATTCAACGCCTCGATGTCGGTTCCTATCGGTTACTGCCTTTATTGTATCGCAATTTGTCGCTTCATGGGGTAAATGACCCCCTGATGGCAACATTTAAGGGAGTCTACCGGCTCACCTGGTGCAAAAACCAACTCTTATTTAAGAAAGTCTCATCTGTGCGGCAGGCTTTTCACGAGGCGGGGATTCAAACCATGCTTCTGAAAGGTGCGGCTTTGACCTTAAACTATTACCGAGATTATGGCCTCCGCCCCATGAGTGATTTTGACATTCTCGTGCCCACTGCAGAGGCTTTAGCAGCCATGAAGCTGTTGAGGGAATTGGGGTGGGAAGCCTATGCAGAAAAACAGGAAATATATATAGATTTACTGCACGCAATGCCCTTTAAAAACGAGCAATTAGGCGGTGGGATAGACTTGCACTGGCATGTATTGCACCAGTGCCTTCAAGAGAATGCTGACGAGGATTTCTGGAAGGGCGCGATATCTGTTCAAATAGATGATTTGTCAACCCACGTTTTAAGCCCGACAGACCAGTTATTTCACGTCTGCGTGCATGGATGGCATGGGGATATATTTCCGACAATTCGCTGGGTGGCTGACGCGATGACGGTGATTAACTCATCCCCAGATGCAATTGATTGGCACCGGCTAGTCGCACAGGCTGAAAAAAGACAATTGGTTTTGCGGTTAAAAGATACGCTGCCGATATTGCGCGACCTTTTGGACGCCCCAGTTCCCCTATCGATTTTACAAGATATCGAAAAGCTACCCATTGCAGCAATTGAGCGGCTCGAATATAAGAGTTCACCAGGCAGACTGATGCGAGGATTCGGGAGTTTGCCAATGATATATACCTCTTATCTGAGGCGGAGTCTGAACGATGGTCGTTTCAACTTTTTAGGGTTGGCAAGGCACCTGCAATATTACTTGGGTTTGGATCACTTATGGCTGCTTCCCTTTGATGTGATTAAACGGGGTATAAGAAGGATTTGGATTGACTTTTTTGGAGGAAAGTCTGCGCCAATTCCAACTAAACGGACATTTCGCCAGGAGCGCGAAGCCAGTAAAACTTCAGTTTAGTTGCAGTGGCGCATTCGCCGCAGAATCGCAATTATGGAGTTTCTCAGTTGGATGAAATATGGCCGAAAAACCCGGGTTCTTAAAGAAACCGGGTTTCTCAGGACTAATAGGAGGAATGCTATATGGCATTTCAATGAATAAATTATAGTTAAATTAAATGCATAACAGCCGGCAGTCCGGGTGCAGCAGCCTGCCGGCTTGGCAAACGCCACCTTTCTGTGTTACAATTATTTACAGAGTGCGTCATTGCTTACACAGACCCAGCCATTTTTATGTCTGACACCTTAACAAAACTGGCCTACCAGACGTTTCAACAGGGCAAAAGTTACTTCGGTTTGGCTCACAAAACCTTAGGTTACAACTTGCAGAACTTGTTGTATCCTGATAGCATTCGTCAGACCCAACCTTTCGGAGTGGAGCTGATAGCACTCCTTCAACAAAAGAACGCTAAGCTTCAAGAAACAGACTGGCTGGATGCCGAGCGGGGCGTGTATCCCACCAGCTTGCTGTTTGACAATCCTTGGGAAGACTTCTTTCGCTACTATCCCGTGGTTTTGCTGGACATGCCGCAGATGTGGGAGAAGTTGCAGTCTAAAAAATATTAGGAGTTTTCGCCAGAGATTGAGACGGAAGGCTATCCCCGCTACTATCTGCAAAACTTCCACTTGCAAACAAACGGCTACTTGAGCGATATGTCAGCCAATCTCTATGACTTGCAGGTGGAGCTTCTCTTTGGTGGCACAGCCGATCCCATGCGCCGGCGAATCCTGGCTCCCCTAAAGCAAGGGTTGAATGCTTTTAGCTCAACTCCTCCCCAGCAAATCCGGATTCTAGATATAGCTTGCGGAACCGGGCGCAGCCTGAAATTAATCCGAGCTGCTCTCCCGAAAGCATCCCTGTTTGGAACTGACTTGTCACCGGCTTACTTGCGCAAGGCAAATCAGCTGCTGTCGCAAAATCCAGGGGAATTGCCGCAACTCCTGCAGGCTAATGCAGAGGATCTGCCCTATCAAGATAGCTACTTCCACGCAGTCACGAGCGTTTTTCTCTTCCACGAACTTCCGCCGACGGCTCGCCAGCAGGTCATCGAGGAGTGCTTCCGAGTCACTCAGCCAGGGGGAGTCTTTATTATCTGTGACTCTCTTCAGATGAGCGACTCTCCGGAATTCATACCGGTGATGGAAAACTTCTCAGCTGTATTCCACGAACCATACTACAAGCATTATATCACTGATGACTTGAGAGAGCGTTTAGAAAAAGCAGGCTTCACGAATATTTCAACAGAAGCCCACTTCATGAGCAAGTATTGGCTCGCTCACAAGCCTGCATAATCTAAATTTTGGATGCAAGGATTTTGGATGCAAGGATTTTGGATGCAAGGATTTGAAGAATGGAGGGGGTGCAGTCGAGCAAAAATTCAATCTATAGCAGGTTTCAGTTGGGTGAAGTACATGCCAGAAACCCGGTTTCTTAAAGAAACCGGGTTTCTCAGTACGTCACCTCGGATGAAAACCGCTATATCTCAAGTAGGTAGAAGTAGTGAGAGGGATTGGTAATTGGGTTTTTCTCCCGATATTTCATCCCCCTCACTCCTCAAAATCAAAAGAGTGAGTGCCAAAGGCTGTGGGGAATCGGGCGCGGAACAGCTAGAATGATTCCAGAAGCCAGAAGCCATAAGCCCAGCCCCGGATCTCTCACACATAAAAATCCTAGAAGTGGCGCGGGGCTTAGAGGCGATCCTACTGGTTTAGGCACAACCCAACACGAGGAACTAGAGATTAGTATGATTACCAGCGATCCGAATCCGCAAACGGTTTCCACTGAAAGCCCGTCAACAGCAGATATAATCACCAGCGAGCTAATCGAGGACGCAACAGCAGTCAACCTTGTAGAGGAGATTGAAACGGTCATTGCCAGTCTGGCGGCAGACCAAAAGGTGATGGTGGGCCAGAGCGAAGAAGGCCATTTTTGGAAATTTAACTATGGCAGCGTTGAGGTGTTTGTGCAGCTCACCGGCACCAGCAATGACGATACCCTGACGGTTTGGTCGTTTGTGCTGCAGCTGCCGGCAAAGAACGAACCGCAGTTAACCCGGAAACTTCTGGAGATGAACGCCACCTCAACATTTGAGTCCCATTTCGCTATTGTTGAGGACAAGGTGGCGGTGATATCAAGCCGCACAGTTCTGGATATTTCACCGGCAGAAATCTCCAGAACCATTACCGTTGTGGCCACTATCGCAGACGAGAACGACGAAGCCCTGCAAGCTGAATTTGGGCAATAGACACTAGGGACTGGGGCATGGAGAATGAGGCATGGGGCCGACACGCAAAACAATCAATCTCCAACCCAAAATCCTTGCATCCAAAATCCTTGCATCCAAAATCCTCTATGCCCAGTTCCCAAAGTTGGCGTTTAATTCCCTTGCTGCAAGCGCCCGGTGAGATTCAAATGGCTCTCGACCTGTGGTTGCTAGAGCAGTACCGGCAGGGGTTGCACCCACCGGCACTGCGGTTTTACACCTGGTCGCCACCGGCCATTTCCTTGGGCTACCACCAGCGCCGGTGGCCTGAATTCTGGCAGCAGCTGACCTGGCAAGGAGTGCCGGTGGATCTGGTGCGGCGTCCCACCGGCGGGCGGGCGGTCCTGCACCAAGGGGATTTAACGTATGCGGTGGTTACTTCCGGATTTGCCGGCAGCCGCCTCCAAACTTATCAGCAGATTTGCCAATTCTTGATAGCAGGCTGGCGCTCACTCGGCGTCGAATTAAACTACGGTGAAACGGGGCGAGGTTACATCCACAACCCCAGCTGTTTCGGCACAGCAACCGGCGCTGATTTAACTATGCCCAGCGGCGCTAAGCTGGCGGGTAGCGCCCAGTTGCGGCGCGGACCGGCAATTTTGCAGCACGGGTCCATGCCGCTGCAGCAAGATCGCCAGCTATTCGAGCGGGTGTTTGGCACAGCACCCGTGCCGGTGGAGCTGCCCTTATCCCAGCGGGGGTACGCCCTGATTCAAACCGTCACCGATGCTTTAATTGCCGGTTTCAAAGACAGCTTCGGCGTCGCACTGGAGGAGCAACCGCTGTCAGACGCCGAATGGCAGGAAATTCTAGATTTCAGAACCCTCATTCCGGCGATCTAAAGCGCCGGTGTTGAAATCTCAGAAACCGGGTTTCTTTTGGTTTTCCCTGCAACAAATTGGTCTTTCCCGGCAAAGAAACCCGGTTTCTTCACCCCGCCAGAAACTCTCAGAAACCGGGTTTCTTTTGATTTTCCCTGCAACAAATTGGTTTTCCCGGCAAAGAAACCCGGTTTCTTCACCCCGACAGAAACCGGGTTTCTTTTGAT
>JALOOK010000417.1 GCA_025454445.1 Oscillatoria sp. Prado101
AAAAAGGTTTGTAGTTGGGCTTTAGCCCAAAAAAGAACCGGCAGCAAGTCAGACACTAATCAAACAGAAAAAGGTTTGTAGTTGGGCTTTAGCCCAAAAGAGAACCGGCAGCAAGTCAGACACTAATCAAACAGAAAAAGGTTTGTAGTTGGGCTTTAGCCCAAAATAGAGCCGGCGCACAAAAAGTTGCCACAAACCGGCTAGCCAAAACCTCAGACACCCACGGTTCCCCAGCCACAATTGTTTCCGCAATTGCCAGACTCATTTGGGTGTCGTCCGTGTAGGAGCCCGGTTTGAGCCGGTGGCGGGGGTGCTGCACATATCTGCTGAGATTATTGTACTGCATTACCATTCCCGCGTCAGCATATTCAAAGCCGGCACCGTAAGCATCCCCAACCGCCAATTCTAGCAACATAAATCTCACCCCTGTTCAGAGACTGTTTAGAACAGTATAGCGGATAGGGAAATCAATGTCCTAATCAGTATGGCTACTGCTATAATTGTTAAAACCGCACCACCTGTAGGGGCGGCCCCCCGTGGCCGCCCCCGCTTTCTGGCTACTTCACGTTTTCTTTATAAGCACTGAACCTGCAAGAAACCCGGTTTCTTTAATCTAGAATATCCGAATTACCTTTATTTTATAAAGAAACCCGGTTTCTGGTATTGCAAGACCGGCGCTCTATTCGCGCTGCTGCTGATCTTATTATATTGCAGAATATTCGGCGCGTCAACTAGCTTCCTAGCCGGCACCCGTTACCTCTCGCACCGGCAGATCAAGCCCTCTATTTTTTCTCAAGTGGATAGCTTCCTGCACTCAGTCCTTCCCCCGTTTCCATCTAAGTACACACCCAAGCTGCCCATAGAGTAAACAACGATTTGCAGAACCTGTCCCTGGTAATCCCCTTCAAAGAATTTTCCGGTCTGTCCTTGCTCCACAAAGCGAGCTGTCACCTGGGCATTTCTCGCCTTCTCAGAAGACAAAACCTCGGCACTAATCGGCAATTCCTTATTGTAAGCCTCTGCCGGCACTATCTCAAACGCCACCGTGTAAGCGCCCGGGTTGCCCGCAATGTCCGCCGAACACCGGTATTTTTCACTGCTAAGCTCGTTTATTATCCTGTTTTGGCCCACTTTTGTCTGTTTCAAGGGTTTGGAATCGTCGGAGGGTATCGAGCGAGCGCGAACCTCCTTGAAAGCTACGTCAGTAACAAAACTCGTTCCCGAAATAATTGCAGTCGCAACTAAACATAACTGACGTGCGAACATCATACCCTTCCTCCTTGCGTAAAGCATTAGGATTTCAAGAACGGACGGGCTAGGAAAAAGCTAGAAATCGATTTTGCGTCCACCGGCTCTCCGGCAAGGATAGCTGACTCCAGTTCCTCTGGAGTCAGCAAAACCGTTTCTATATCCTCATCAGCATCCTGACTCGGGGGCGTATCCAGGAGTTCCAAATCCTCCGCCAGAAAGGCGTATATGATTTCATCTGAATAGCCAGGAGCCAGAAAAAATTCTCCCAGTTTTCTCCACTTGTGAGCGCGATAGCCCGTTTCTTCCTCAATTTCGCGCTTAATCGTCTCGGCTGGATCTTCGTTTGCTTCCAGCGTGCCGGCGGGGAACTCCAGCAAACGCCCCAGGGCGGCAAAGCGATACTGTCTCAATAGTATCAATTTTCCTTCTGGCGTCACCGGCACAGCCAGAGCGCCCCCCGGGTGGCGCACGCACTCCCACTCCCCCTCGGCACCGTTGGGCAAACGCAGGCGGGTGACTTCAAAGCCAAATTTTCGTCCTCGGTAAGACAGGCGCTGTTTCAAGACGGTCGCGGGTTCTTGTCCAAGTGGCATAAGTAAATTCACAGATCCAGGTTCAGACGATCATACTGCAAGTCAACCCCCGTTTCACTCCCCCGTCAACCCGCTCAAACCCACTTGTGCTAAAACGCATTGAAACACGAAATTCCTTGTCCCCCAGCTCAAAGCAGGCTCAACGCCCGCCCCAGTCACCCACATAACAGGCGCACTCCTGAACAGTCTACCGCCTCTAGCAGCGTCCGGATCGTCTGTCCCGATATCGGCTCGCTCCAATCCGGGGCAATCTCAGCCAGAGGCATAAGTACAAATGCTCGCTCCCTCATCCGCGGGTGAGGCAGCTGCAGCGCCGGCGTATCCACAATTAAATTATCAAATAGCAACAAATCCAGATCCAGAGTTCTCGCACCCCAGCGCTCTTGGCGCACCCGACCAAATTTAACCTCAATTTCCAGCAGCGTTTCTAACAGTTCCTGCGGCCTAAGATTGACACGCAGCAAAGCGCAGCCATTGATATAATCCGGTTGCGGCGGCCCCACAGCCACCGTTTGATACCAGCTGGAGCGACTTTCTAAAATAATTCCACTGGTTTGGGCGATAGTTTCCAGAGCCGACTCCAAAATAGCGCGGGAATCGCCCATATTGCTGCCGAGAGCGATTGCCGTTCGTGCCGATTTCATCTTCTCAGATATTGCACCCCCATTCTATCAAACAAGCAGTACAAGTTGCTGAACAAATAAATCTCTCCATCATCCTTAACTTCCCCAAACCCCCAACCACAGACAGAGATCGCGCTAAAGTGCCCTCTCCCCTGACGCGAAGTGCCCTGGGGCGGGAGAGGACTGCAAAACCTATCAGCTCGCACGACCGCCCAAGCCCGACCCAACCCTAAAATTTATGACAAATAGCTCTCAAAAGCGCTTCCAGCCATTTCAGCGATAGTTCGCACTTTTCAGCACCCTGAATCCCCAGCGCCATTGTCCCTTTTCTGACCTATTCTATCATACCTTTTCTCCAGCAACCTGTCAACAAAACCGGCCCTATCATTGGGTAAGTACGGCACCCATTGAAAACCTGGTATTAGCAGGAGCCTGTTCCTAGATAAATATCAATGACCCCCTAAAGTTGGCCTGATAGTTCATCGCACTAGGGGCAAAAATTGCCTGTGATATTTAACTCAAGTTGCTCCGAGCGCAGTGACTCAGGTGAGATCCCCCCCTAACCCCCCCCTTCAAAAGGGGGGGACATTCTCTTGCGCCCCCCTTTTTAAGGGGGGGGGAAAGGGGGGATCTGGATGCTTATACTTGTAGGTAGCAACTTGAATTATTTATGGCATAAGGAAGATTTTTTGTAAACCCTTTACAGGGGCTCAGCAAAGGGTTACAATAGACAGACCTCCGCCCTGACAGCGGCAGGCATTGGGCCGCCCACCCTCAAAAGCCCCCATGTCACACAAACCCATCTACCTCGACAGCCACGCCACAACCCCCGTCGATCAGCGGGTGATCGCCGCCATGACGCCCTACTTCACCGAGCACTTCGGCAACCCCGCCAGCATCAACCACCAGTACGGCTGGGAAGCAGAAGCCGCCATCAAACAAGCAAGGGCCACCCTCGCCGACGCAATCAGCGCCACACCCGAAGAAATAGTTTTCACAAGCGGCGCGACAGAAGCGAACAACCTGGCTATCAAAGGCGTGGCGGAAGCCTATTTCAGCCAAGGGCGTCATATGATAACCGTGCAAACGGAACACAGCGCAGTGCTTGACCCTTGCCGGTACTTAGAAAGCCTGGGATTTGAGGTGACATACCTGCCGGTGGGCAATGACGGACTGATTGATTTAGCGGAACTGGAGCGAGCTTTCCGCCCCGACACCATTCTAGTTTCCGTGATGGCGGCGAATAACGAAATTGGCGTTATCCAGCCCATAGCAGAAATAGGGGCAATGTGCCGCCAGCGAAACGTCCTCTTCCACAGCGACGCCGCCCAAGCGATCGGCAAAATCCCCCTGGATGTGGCAGCGATGAACATTGACTTGCTCTCCTTGACAGGACACAAGATTTATGCTAGCAAAGGCGTCGGTGCCCTCTACGTCCGCCGGCGCAACCCCAGAGTCCGGCTCGCCCCCCAGATGCACGGCGGCGGGCACGAGCGGGGGATGCGATCTGGCACCCTGTGCACCCCGCAAATTGTCGGGTTGGCCAAAGCCGTAGAGCTGGCCCTCGAAGAAATGGACACCGAGAGGGAGCGTCTCACCCAGTTGCGCCAGCGCCTGTGGGAACATTTGTCTCCCTTGGGAGATATTTTTCTCAATGGCCACCCAACCCAGCGGCTGCCGGGAAACCTCAACATCAGCGTCGCTGGGGTGGATGGGCAAGCCCTGCTGTTGGGATTGCAGCCGGTGGTGGCAGTTTCTTCCGGCGCAGCGTGCTCCTCCGCCAAAATCGCTCCCTCCCACGTCTTGCAGGCGCTGGGGCGTTCGGAACAGCTGGCAATGGCCTCGCTTAGGTTTGGCATAGGCCGGTTTAACACAGCAGCTGAGATAGACATCGTGGCCCAGCACGCCACCGCCACTATCCTATCTCTGCGCCAAGTCGGCGGCAAAGTTTCTCGTTCCCAGGCGGAGCCTGGGAACGAGCGCCTGGAGGCACCGCCCCCCCAACCCGCCCAAGGGAACTCTACCTCCTTTTAATTGGTGGCTCCTTTGCTAATTGCCGGTGGGGGAGAGATAAGCTGTTACGCTTTTAATCTGCTTATTACACCGCTTATTACATAAAGGAGGCAGTGGCGCCTTTTCTGCGCACACCACCACCAATGAAAAGTCGCGCTTCGGGCGGCGGAGATCCAGTAGGGCGTGCAGCCCAACTACGAACCTTTTCAAGTCAG
>JALOOK010000034.1 GCA_025454445.1 Oscillatoria sp. Prado101
CACCGGCTGCTTTTCATCTGCGCCCAGCTGCCCTCCGCCCGCCTCCTCCGGGCCCAGAAGCGCCGGCCCCACAGCCCCACACGGTAGTCTCCGTGGGAGCATTTCAATGCTTACAAAAATCTTATCACCAGACAAGACGGAAAGAGGGGGGAGATTTGAGGTTTCAGATTTCAGGAATCCGGTTTCAGCTTGTAGAGCCCGCTCAGCCGCCTTCGGCACTCCCAACACCCCACACTTTCACCCTATTTTTTCACACAACCCCCAGCCGCTAACCCCTAACGGGATACTCCCCCAACCGCCCCCGATTATTACTCCGTTTAATTACTTTTTTAACAACATACGCAAATAGACCTTTCCATTTTGCAAAGCATTGCGTGTGCGCCACTTAAAAAGAATAAGTTTATAAGCGGAATATAGAATTGGCAAACGGCTGCCTGACCGGCCAATCCAAGGGAAAGCGAATGAATAAAATTAGGCCAAACTTTATTATATAACAAATTCAGAGTTTTGCAGCTCAAACACAGATAAATTTCTCAGTCTGGCGGTCAGAGGTGCTGTCAGTCCCAAAGTGGCCGTGGGGTGGCCCATGCGCAGCACCGCCAGCACCGGCTCGCCTGGGCTCTGAGTTTGATTAAAAAATCAAAACAATCGGGCTCACCTTCACAAGTTCTTCATGGAGGCGGGCTAAATTTCAATCAATAGCCAGCAAGCGCCTGCTTTGATAAAAGTGGCGCTTGCTTTTCCCAAAGCGGGGAATCGCTCTGGCTTGCCGAGTGTGAGAGGGGAAAGCGCAGGCGGTAGCCGTCAGCGCCACATAAACGTTTGATGTCCCACCACAGCAGGAGCGCACAGCAACGGTCAGTATCCAGCCCAGAGTTCGCGGATCTAGGGCTTGTTAAATAACAAGCTCGACGGTGAAAACCAGTGACGGAGCGAGTTGCCACAGTTGGGAGATTGTCTGGCAGAGCGCGGATGTCAGGGTTGTTTGGAGTGAACTCGCACTGCAGCTATACGGTGAAAAAAAAAGGAGTCTGCCTTGAAAGTCAAGGAATTTGCCCGCCAAATAGACGCCATGCGCTCTCGCGTGGCGGCGCTGGACCTCCGCGCCGGCACCTTGCCCCAGGCGTCACAATATTTCCCCGAGCAAGCCCTCGAAGAACTCCACAGCGCCTTGGAAGAACTGCAAGTGGCCTTCGAGGAGCTGGCCACCTCTCGCCAAGCCCTAGAAGTAGAACGCCACCGCTACCAGCAGCTGTTCGAGTTCGCGCCAGAAGCCTGCCTGGTGACTGACGCTGCAGGGACAATCTGGGAAGCCAACCGCAGCGCCGCCACACTGCTCAACTGCTCGCAGGAGTGGCTAGCAGGCAAACCGCTGTCGCTCTTAGTCTCTCAAGAAGATCGGCGCTGCTTTCGCTCCCAACTGAACCGGCAGCCCGAGAGTCAGCCGCTGCGGGAGTGGGCAATACGGCTGTGCCGGCGCAATGGCGAGCCTTTTGACGCTCAGCTCAGTGCTGGCACCCTGCGCGACTGCGAAGGCAACCCCGCTGCTTTGCGCTGGCTGGTTCGCGAGGCAACCTCCCGCCCGCCCGCTTCCGAGACGCTGCAAATCAGGGAGCGAGTCCTGGAAAGCATGGCTTGTGGCGTCAGCGTTTGCGACGAGAAAGGTTTCATCCTGTTTACCAATCCGGCATTTGACGCCATGTTCGGATACGCCTCAGGCGAGTTAACCGGCTCCCACGTCTCGATTGTGCACCCCCACCCGCCCGAAGAGAGTGCCCCGACTGCCGGTGAGATTGCCCTTGGGTTGCAGAGCCTCGGAACCTGGTGCGAAGAGCTAATTAACCGCAAGAAAGACGGAACGCTCCTGAGAACTTGCTCCCGCACCAGCACCTTAGAAATCTCAGGCAAGAAATACTGGATTTCTGTCGCCTTTGAGATTGCCGGCAGCCCGCAGACAGAACAAGCGCCGCCTTTTAGCGCGGATCTCTATCGCGCCTATCGCTCGCTCGTCGAGACGATCGTCTCGACAAAATCTGAGGGCGTCTGGATGGTTGATTCGGAAAAGAAGATAGTCTTTGCCAACAGCAGAATCGCCCAAATGCTGGGCTACACCTTGGAGGAAATGGTGGGGATGCCGCTGTTTGCCCTCCTGGATGAGGAAGAGGCAGCCCTCACGGGTGTGTCTGGGTGCGATCACCCCTACCGGCAACCCTTTGACTGCAAATTGCGCCGCAAGGATGGCTCTCAGCTGTGGGCGCTCGTCTCCGCCAGTCCTATTTGCGATGCCGGTGCCAAGTACGCCGGCTGTTTGCTGACTGTACTCGACATTACTGTTAGCGTTAGCGGCGCGTCAGCGCTGCGCAAGCGAGCGGGGTCGGCGCTGCAAAAAAGCCAAATACGCCTGCGAAAACAGAATGCAGCCCTGGTAAAATTGGCAAAGCGCAAAACAAATGACAGTGGCGACATCAATGCGGCGATTGCAGAAATCACCGAAACTGCTGCCCGCACCCTGGATGTGGAGCGGGTTAGCGTCTGGCTGTACAGCGACGGCAGAGCAAAAATTACTTGCGCTGACCTATTTGAAAAGAGCCAAAAGCGTCACTCTTCTGGCTGCGAGCTAAAGGATGCGGACTATCCCGCTTATTTTCAAGCACTGCAAAAGGAGCGGGCTATTGCGGCTGGTGACGCTGATTCCGATCCGAGAACTAAAGAGTTTTCAGAGTCTTACCTTTCTGTGCTGGGCATTACCTCAATGCTGGACGCACCGATTTGGCTGGGGGGTAAAATCGTGGGAGTTGTCTGTCACGAACATGTGGGTGTCGCCCGCCAGTGGGCGTGGGAGGAAGAGAATTTCGCCCGCTCGATTGCGGATTTAGTTTCTTTAGCGATAGAAGAGCACCAGCGCTTGCAGGCAGAGTCAGCCCTGCGACAGAAGGAGGAGTTTTTGCGGTTGGTTCTGGACAACATCCCGCAATACATTTGCTGGAAGGACAGAAATTCTGTCTATCTGGGCGGGAATCTCAACAACGCGCGGCTGGCTGGATTTGAGTCTCCAGAGGAACTCGTCGGCAAGACAGACTGCGATTTGCCCTGGAAGAAAGAGGAAGCGGACTTTTTCCGCGAGTGTGACCGGCGGGCGATCGAAACTGACACGCCGGAATATCACATTATCGAATCAATCTGCAAAGCTGATGGCAGTCAGGCGTGGCTGGATACGAGCCGGATTCCTCTCCACGATGCCGGGGGAAATGTTGTCGGCATTCTGGTCACTATTGAAGATATCACCTGCCGCGTGCAGGCAGAGTCGGCGCTGCGCAAGAGCGAGGCGACGAATCGCGCCCTGCTCAATGCTATACCGGATTTTATGATTAGAATGACTGTGGATGGCACTTACCTGGATATTATGCCCGCCGCCGACAAAAATTTCAAGCCGGTGATGCCTTACAGCGAGATTGCCAATAAAAATATATACCAGGTGCTGCCACCAGACAAAGCTCGGCAGCGAATGCAGTATGTGGAGCGATCGCTCGCTACGGGCGAGACGCAAATCTATGAGTTAGAGTTTCAGAAAGACGGCGAGTTTCGTTATGAAGAAGTTCGGATTGCGGTGTGTGGGGAGGATGAGGTGCTGGTGATGGTGCGGGACATTTCGGCGCGAGTGCTTATGGAAAAAGCGCTGCGGGAAAGTGAGGAGCGCTATCGCCGCATCATCGAGACAACTTCTGAGGGGGTGTGGGTTATTGATGCTGACAATAAGACGGTTTTTGTCAACCGGCAAATGGCAGAAATGCTGGGCTGCACTGTGGGGGAGATGATCGGGGTGCCGGTGCTGGCATTTATAGATGAAAAATACCATAAGCTCGCAGCAGCCCATATCCAGCGCTTTCGCTCTGGCGGCGGGGCGACTTGTGAGGATTTCAAACTCCGTCGGAAAGATGGCTCGGAACTCTGGGTTCTGGTGTCCGTAAATCCTATTTTTGATCGAGGTGGCAAGTACGCTGGCGTTCTAGCGATGGTGACTGATATCACCCACCGCGTGCGGGCGGAGCGGGCATTGCGGCAGGCTGAACAGAAATATCGCACGATTTTTGAAAATTCTATTGAGGGAATTTTCCAAACTTCGGTAGAGGGGCGTTTTTTGACGGCTAATCCTATGCTGGCGCGAATTTATGGCTATGATTCGCCGGCAGAGTTGATCGCCACTGTTACTGATATCCAGCGCCAGCTTTATGTTGACCCCAATCGCCGCGCTGAATTCATGCGTGCGGTAGAGGAGGGGGGTACTCTCTGGGGATTTGAGTCCCAAGTCTATCGCCAAGACGGTGGAATTATCTGGATTTGTGAAAATGCCCACGGCATTTATGACGCTGGGGGGCGGCTGGTGGGGTATGAAGGGACGGTGGAAGATATCAGCGCTCGCAAGCGTGCTGAGGAGACTATTCAGTATCAGGCTTTTTATGATCTTCTCACGGGTTTGCCCAATCGAATGCTGTTCAATCAGCGGCTGGAACTGTCTTTGAAAAGTGCCGGCGATCGCCAGGAGATGCTAGCTGTGATGTTTGTAGATTTGGATCGCTTTAAGACGATTAACGACACTCTCGGGCACGCGATTGGCGACCGGCTGCTGCAAGGTTTTGCTGAGCGAGTCACCGGCTGTTTGCGGGAGGGTGATACGGTGGCTCGCTGGGGGGGTGATGAGTTCACGGCACTGTTGCCGCAAATTGGAGATCGAGAGGATGCCGCGAAGATTGCCCAGCGAATTCGGGACGCTCTCAAGCTGCCTTTTAATCTGGAGGGGCACGAACTTTATATTAGCAGCAGCATTGGAATTTCCCTCTATCCCCAGGATGGTGCCGATGCAGAGACTTTGTTAAGGAATGCGGATGCGGCGCTCTACCGCGCTAAGGAACACGGGCGCAATAACTGCCGGTTCTATATACCGGCGATGAATTTTCAAGGCTCGCTGCTCCTGATGCTGGAAAATCGCCTGCATTGCGCTCTAGAGCGGCAAGAGTTTGCGGTTTACTACCAGCCTCAGGTTAATGTCAAAACTGGGGAGATTAGCGGTTTGGAGGCTCTCGTGCGCTGGCGTCATCCGGAAATGGGGCTGGTTTCGCCGGCACAATTTATCCCGCTGGCTGAGGAAAATGGGCTGATTGTGCCGATTGGGGAATGGGTGCTGCGAACTGCTTGCGCTCAAAATAAAGCTTGGCAGGATGCGGGGCTCAAGCCGGTGCGGGTGGCGGTGAATCTCTCGGCGCGGCAATTCCAGCAGCCGAATCTGGTGGAAATGGTGGCGCAGATTTTGCGCCAAACCGGGCTGGATGCCAATTCTCTGGAGTTGGAAGTTACGGAAAGCACTCTCATGCAGAATGTGGAGTTTGCTAGTGCTATGCTGCGCGACTTGCGAGAAATGGGCGTTCACATTTCTATGGATGATTTTGGCACCGGCTACTCTTCGCTCAGCTATCTGAAGCGATTTCCGTTCCACACCATCAAAATTGACCAGTCTTTTGTTCGCGATTTGAAGAATAACCCGCCCGATGCGGCGATTATCGCGGCTGTCAGCGGTTTGGCCAACTGTCTGGGGCTGAGGTTAGTGGCAGAGGGTGTGGAGACAAACGAGCAACTAGACTTGTTGCGCAGTCTCCACTGTGAGGAAATGCAGGGCTATTTGTTCAGCAAGCCTCTCAGTGCGCAAGAGGCTACGAAGTTTATTCAGAATAGAACTTACGCACAACCCTGAAAGAAACCGGGTTTCAGGTCTTATGCCTTGCGCTGAAAGTCAAGAATTATGGTTCAGAAACCCGGTTTATGCGTAAATCCTACAGAAGTGTTTGCCGGTGCAAATGTGCGCAGGGGAACCGCCGGATCGCGGTAGGGCCAGAAACCGGGTTTCTTAAAGAAACCCGGTTTCTACTCCTCCAAAAGTCTCTCAATCATTCGCTCGGCTTGCGAGGCATAACCGCCGCCAAAAAGATTGAAGTGATTGAGAATGTGATATAAGTTATAGAGCGTTCTCCGGAGGGGGTAGCCTTCATCTAAGGGCCAAACTTCGTTATAGCCGCGATAAAACGCTGCGGGGAATCCGCCAAACAGTTCTGTCATGGCGATATCAACTTCCCGATCTCCAAAGTAGGTGCCTGGGTCAAAAATTACCGGCTCTCCCTGAGCAGTAAAAGACGCATTTCCTCCCCACAAATCGCCGTGAACTAGGGAAGGTTGCGGCTGATAACCGCTCAGCAATTTTGGGATAGCTGCCAACAAACGCTCTCCCTTGCTGAACTGCCCTCCCCGTCGTTTGGCTAGCTTTAACTGCCAGCCAATGCGGTGTTCCGCCCAAAATTCCGCCCAGTCAGCTGTCGGGGTGTTAATCTGGGGTGTGGAACCGATAGTGTTGTTAATTTCCCAGCCGAAACCTTTGCCGGCGGGAGAGGTGCAGCGGTGCATTTTAGCCAGCTGGCGTCCCATTTTTTCCCACCCTTGAGTGCCGGCGCTCCCTCCCAGATCCAGCCACTCTAGCACTAAATAGGCGGAATTTCCTTCCGTGCCCGAGCAAACCGGCTTGGGAACGCGGATGGTGCCGGTTTCCCACATTTGTCGCAATCCCACCGCCTCGGCTTCAAACATGGCAATATCGGCGGCGCGGTTGAGTTTGATAAAGTAGGTGCGATTGCTACCGGCAACTTCGTAACCCTGATTGATGCAGCCCCCACCGAGAGACCGGCGGAAATCGACCTGAAATTTTTCTCCTGTTACTTTAGAGATATGTGCGGCAATTTTATCCCACATAAAATATCCAATTCAGGATTGAGTGTGATTTTAACCGCAGATGAACGCAGATTAACGCGGATATTTCTCTTCTATCTGCGTTTATCTGCGTTTATCTGCGGTTGTTACTGTCCTGGCTCCCGGTTGAGCGCCTCAAGTAAAGCATCGCCCATTGCGCGACAGCCGACAAGTTTCATCCCTTCTGACATGATGTCGCCGGTGCGGTAGCCGGCATCGAGGACTTGCTGCGCGGCGAGTTCAATTTTGTCCGCTGCAACCGGCTGGTTCAAACCGTAGCGCAGCATCATTGCAGCGCTAAGCACTTGAGCGATAGGATTGGCTTTGTCAAGACCGGCAATATCTGGGGCGGAACCGTGAACCGGCTCGAACACGCCAGGGCCGGATGCGCCTAAACTGGCGGAGGGTAACATGCCAATACTGCCGGTGAGCATAGCAGCGGCGTCGGAGAGAATGTCGCCGAACAGGTTGCCGGTGACAATGGTGTCGAACTGTTTTGGCCACCGCACAAGCTGCATGGCGGCGTTGTCTACATAGAGGTGCGACAGTTCCACATCGGGGTAGTCTTTAGCCAGCAAAGTGATGCGATCTCGCCACAGCTGGGAGACTTCCAGCACGTTCGCTTTGTCCACCGAACACAGCTTGCTGCCCCGCTTGCGAGCGGTTTCAAACGCCACTCGCCCAATGCGGTCGATTTCTGATTCGGTATACGCCATTGTGTTGACGCCGCGCTTCTCGCCGGTTTCGGTTTCAAAAATGCCTTTGGGCTGGCCAAAGTAAATGCCGCCGGTGAGCTCTCGCACTACCATAATATCGACGCCTTCGACAACTTCCCGCTTCAGGCTGGAGGCGTCTACGAGCTGGGGCAAAATTTTTGCCGGTCGCAGGTTGGCAAATAGCCCCAGCCCCGCCCTCAGCCCCAACAGTCCCGTTTCTGGGCGCTGGTGGCGGGGGAGGCTGTCCCACTTGTAGCCGCCAATAGCTGCGAGCAGCACTGCGTCGCTGTTGCGGCAGATTTGCAGGGTTTCATCGGGTAGGGGGTTGCCGGTGGCGTCAATCGCGACACCGCCCACCGGCGCTTCTTGGAATTCAAAGGATAAGTCTAGTTGTTTGGCAACCAGTTGGAGAATCTCTACCGCAACAGCCATGATTTCAGGGCCAATGCCATCACCGGGGAGTAGGGTAATGCGGTAGTGCTGGGTCATAGTTCGTTTGGACTGGGTAAGTGTTTGAGCGCTGCAAGGAATTGTTGCAGATTTTCTATTATATAGCAATGGACAGTCAGTTTAGGACAAGGGACAGGCGAGACGCCTGTCCTACGAGATATATCCGCAGGTACGGCGAACGGATACGCCTGAATGTCCAATGTCCTAACCCATTTGGCTAGTGCTATATCTGACAAGTGTGCCGGTGGAGTTAGGATCGTCCCATTGAACGCCGGCACGTCCAGCAACAGGCGCGGGGCGGATAGCGCCTGGAAGCCACCCCGAAAGCAGTTGGGCTAAAGCCCCACCCCGAAAGCAGTTGGGCTAAAGCCCCACCCGCACTTCATCAAATCTTTAAAAAATATTGCAATTTCAGTAAAGTTGATGGCGAATGCTGTGGGTAAGGGTAAGCTAGGAACTATAGAGATATTTTACTGCCATCTCGTGTCCAGTAAATTTATGTGAATTAATTTCTCTCCCCTGCCAATAAGTGGAACGGGGGTAAGTGGCGGGTGCTGGGAGTGGAGCATCCCGTTAAAGCAAAGACTGTCACCCTCACCCCCCTAACCCCCCTCTCCCATGAAGGGAGAGGGGGGGAAAATCAAAAATTATCCCCTCTCCCCTTGTGGGAGAGGGGTTGGGGGTGAGGGGGATTACAAAAATGGGATGCTCCCGCTGGGAGTGGCGTGTTCCCCACACTGTCCTGAAACCTGAAACCTGAAACCCTACCCCGAAACCCTAACCCCTGAAACGCCCCCAACAGCTATGACAAAAGAACTGGCAATTGACACTCGCGGAGTCACGAAGCAATTCGACCGGCACGTCGCAGTCAGCGATGTGTATTTACAGGTGGAAATGGGCGAAGTCTACGGACTGATAGGGCCAAACGGTGCCGGGAAAACGACCCTGATCCGCATGCTGGCAACTGCGGAGGAACCCACCACCGGCGAAATCTATATTAATGGCGAAAGGCTGCTCAGAGATCGCAGCAACCCAGAACTAAAGCGCCGGTTGGGATATTTGCCGGATGATTTCCCACTGTATGACGACCTGATCGTCTGGGACTATTTGGACTATTTCGCCAGACTCTATTATTTGCGGGAACCGCACCGCAGTCAGCGCCTGCGGGAAGTGCTGGAACTGGTGCAATTGGGAAACAAACGCAACAGTCAGATTTCCACCCTGTCGCGGGGGATGAAACAGCGCCTCTCCCTGGCGAGAACTATTATTCACGAGCCGGTTTTGCTGTTGCTAGACGAGCCCGTTTCTGGCTTAGATCCAATTGCCCGGATGCAGTTCCGCGAAATCATCAAAACCTTGCGGGAAGTGGGGATGACGATTTTGATATCCTCCCACGTCCTCAGCGACTTGGCGGAACTGTGCACCTCGGTGGGGATTATGGAACTTGGCTATTTGGTGGAAAGCGCCTCCCTGGAAGAACTTTACAAAAGACTCAGCCGACAGGAAATTTTTATGTCGGTTTTGGGTAAACTAGAAGTATTGGAGGCTGAACTGAAAAACCATCCCACAGTTGAGGGGTGGGAGGTGGGGTTGGGAACCCAAAATGTGCGGGTTCAGTTTTCGGGAACTCCAGAAGAGAGCGCGGCGCTGCTGCGAGCTATCGTTGAAGCCGGTGTTCCCCTCACTGAATTTCACTGCACCCGACAAGACCTGGAAACCATATTCCTCAAGATGGGACACCAGCAAGCCTCATAAAGTAGCGTTCCTCCCAGGAACGCACCGGCAGCATCCGTTTTTTGGCGTCCCCTCACCCCCCAGCCCCCTCTCCCACAAGGGGAGAGGGGGAGAAAGAAAAGAGGCTGTGGTCGATTTTCCTGGGGAGAGATGCTACAGCAAAAGCACCCAGCGAACACCGGCTCTCCCCTATAAAAGTTTCCCTCACTTCTCACCAGCAATTGGCAAGATATTATATCAGGAAACATTTCACATGTCAATTCCAATGATAAACCGGCTGGGAGACTGGAATCCCCAGCTATTGAGAGAACTAAAAGGCAGGCTGAAATTCCGGAATATGGCCCTAGCCGCGTCCCTGTCCCTATTGGGGCAACTGCTGCTGGTTATATCTTTTGTCCGCAAGCTGCCGGTTGCGCCTCCAATGGGCGAATACATTTACCCAACCTACAGTCCTTACTGCACCGGCACTCGACCAAAGGATTATTACTCTGACAACTACCCCTGCCTGCAAGATGCCTTCGGCAATTTTGCCATTAACTGGCCGCACTGGTGGCTAGATGTATTCGTCTGGCTGAGTATAATTGGCATGTTCGCCCTGTTAGTAGCCGGCACCTACATGCTGATCGGCGACCAAGATACGGAAGAACGTCGCGGAACGCTCAACTTTATTCGCCTCAGCCCCCGGTCTGCTGCTACAATTTTGCTGGGCAAACTGCTAGGCGTGCCGGTGTTACTCTACCTAGCAGGGATGCTCGCCATTCCCCTGCACTGGTGGGCGGGAATAGCCGCGCAAATTCCCCCCGGTTGGATTGTCAGCTACTACGGAGTGCTGCTTGCCAGCTGCTTTTGCTTCTACAGCGCCGCCCTGCTGTTAGGAACAGTCAGCAGTTGGCTGGGCGGGTTTCAACCCTGGTTGGGCAGTGGCACACTTTTGTTTCTACTGTGGCTCGCAATTATCAAAGAGAAACTTCAGAATGCCTCAGATTTGCTGAATCTGCTGTCTCCCTCCACAACCATTGCCTCTGTAATTTGGGCAATGGATTCAGAGAATCGGTTCGAATTATTCAGGTCTTTAAGTGTTGATAATGTGCAGTGGTTTAACCTGCCAGTGGGTAAGAGCGTTGGGGGTACAGTCGCCCTCTCCTTACTCATTTACGGCTTTTTGACCTACTGGATTTGGCAAGCGCTATTGCGCCGGTTTCCCAACCCTGGTGCCACCATGCTCAGCAAGCGCCAGAGCTATTTGCTGGTAGCGGGATATGAAATTTTGATTCTGGGATTCGCCCTGCAACAAGCTGGACAAGAATACGATTTTGTCAGTCTTTCGCTGTTAAACTTGTTGCTGTTTTTAGGGATAATTGTCGCCCTGACGCCGGACCGGCAAGCACTGCACGACTGGGCGCGATACCGGCACGCAAACCTTCCCGCGCGTAAAGGCTTCTGGCAGAATTCCTTAGTGCGGGATTTGGTGTGGGGCGAAAAAAGTCCAGCCCTAGTCGCGGTTGCGATTAATCTCGCCAGCGCTACCGTCGTTTTGGTGCCTTGGGCGCTAGGCTGGGAGTACGCCTTCCCCAGTCTCATCCTGGCGATGAATTTGACTTTAATCTATGGCGCACTCGCCCAGCTAATGCTATTTGTGAAAACCCAGAAACCGGCAGTTTGGGCTGTAGTTTCCGTGGGAGCCGCCGCACTGTTGCCGCCAATAATTTTAGGCTTGCTGTCTGCAACACCTGAGAAGCAACCAGCTGTGTGGCTATTTTCAGCATTTCCCGCATTTTGGTCTTGGGAAGCTCTCAGAGAAGCACCGGCAGCGACAGTGTTTGCGGTGTTTGTCGCGCAGTGGTTAGTCTTGCTGGTGTTGAGTGTACAATTGACTAGAAAGCTGCGAAAAGCCGGTGAGTCTGCTTCCAAGGCGCTACTAGCCGGCAAACAGTAGGTGGCGTTGCACAGAAGAAGGATGATTGAACTTTTTGCACTCATCCAAAACCCTCTCTTACTCCCCCTCCCCGCTTGCGGGGAGGGGGTTGGGGGGGTGGGGTTCATCCTGCCTTTGTGCAAAAAATAGAACGCACCTACAAACAGTAGGGTGCGTTCCGCAATCTTATGTACGCCACTGATGGAGCGATCGAGTTGGCGGAACGCACCCTACCTCCTCCTTATGGGAAACGAGAAATAAGTTTGTAATTGAGGAAAACTGCGATGACTCTACGTTTACGAAACCGACTGACTGACTGGAATCCCCAGCTGTTCCGGGAATTTAAAGGACGCCTGAAACCCCGGAATGTGGCGCTCGCCGTGACGGGTTCCTTACTGGGGCAGCTGTTTGTTTTATTCTATTTCTGGAGCCAGCTGCCGGGTGAGGGAAGCACCTACAGCCAGTATTGCCTAAAAAACAGAAGTTACGACTGCATCCATGACGCTATGGGGAATCTTGCCATTAACTGGGCGGCGTGGTGGCTGGATATATTCAGGGTTTTGGGCTTGGGTTCATTCCTGATTCTGCTGATTGGCGGCGTCTACACCCTCACCGCTGACTTAGCTGAAGAACAGCGACGAGGTACGCTCAATTTTATTCGCTTGAGTCCGCAATCGAGCCAGAGCATTTTAACCGGCAAAATCCTGGGAGTGCCGGCGTTGATATACTTGGCGTTCGCCCTGTCGCTCCCCCTACAGTGGTGGGCCGGTTTGGCTGCCGGTGTGCCTTTCCAGGCTATTTTAGGCGGGTACGCTTTATCGGGTGCCGTTTGCTTTTTCTTCTACAGCGCCGCACTTCTCTATGTGCTTATCGGAGGGGCGCAAGCGTGGATAGCAAGCCTTGCCGCCGGAGGGTGGGTATGGCCATTTATAATAATAGCGGATGCTATTGTGGCCGAGACGATTAAGAAAAACTCCACTTATAACATGTTAGAGTTTGGGAAGCTAAACTGGTTTTTCTTGCCTATCGGCACCAATTTTACGCTGTTATATGGCTTGGCTATGCTCAATCTCGGTCTGTGGACTTGGGGAATTTGGCAAGCATTAAATCGCCGTTTCGGCAACCCTAGCGCCACAGTTATCAGCAAGAAACAAAGCTATCTGGCAGTTGCTTGCTTTGAAGTGCTGATGCTGGGATTTGCCCTTCCGACACTCGCTACTAACCCTTCAAAATACACCCTGTTCGGACAGCTCTGCCTAGTGGCAACTTTGAACTTGTGCTGGTTTATAGCGATGATTGCAGCGATGTCTCCCGACCGGCAGGCACTGCTAGACTGGGCGCGTTACCGCAGCACCGGCACGCAATCCTTCCAGAATCGCTCAGTTGTGCGAGATTTGATTTTGGGTGAAAAGAGTCCGATGCCGGTGGCAATCGCCATTCAGCTGGCAATCGCCGCTGCGATTTGGGTGCTTTGGATTTTGCTGTGGCCAGAAAATGAGGGCAAACTGCAAGCAATCTTAGGTGTGATTGCCAGCGTGAATTTGGTGCTCATCTACGCCGCACTCGCCCAACTGATGCTGCTGATCAAAGCTCGCAAACCGGCAATTTGGGCAGCCGGCACTGTGGGCGCAGCGATTTTCTTGCCACTCGTCGTTTTGTTGCTGATGTCTGCTACCCCAGACAAAGCCCCGCTTTTGTGGCTGTTTTCCATTCTGCCCTGGTTGGCGCTGGAACACGCTTCGGCAACGACCGTTTTTCTGGCATTCTTCGCTCACTGGAGTGTGCTCGGATTGTTGAGCGCCGTTTTGACGCGAAAATTGCAGCGTGCCGGTGAGTCCGCTTCTAAAGCGCTGCTAGCCGGCGGGATCAGAAACCGGGTTTCTGAATAAAGTTTTCGGGTGGGAGAAACTAAGAAACCGGGTTTCTGAATCAAGCTTTCGGGTGGGAGACAAACTCTGTCCCAGAAACCCGGTTTCTCGTTAAGAAGTTAAGAAACCGGGTTTCTGAATAAAGTTTTCGGGTGGGAGACAAACTCTGTCGCAGAAACCCGGTTTCTCGTTAACAAACCCGGTTTCTCGTTATTTCCTTCCCTTGTGACCAGATTTTTTCAGCACTTTTTTCACCAGTTCAGGAATCTGGGAAGGGCGGGAAGCCACCGGCACCTTCGCATCCTTAAAAGCGGCAATTTTGCTTTCAGCCGTGCCCACATCCGCCCCCAAATCTGCCAGCAGGGCGGTAATAATCGCACCGGCGTGACCCAGGCGTTTGCCCTTGGGGGCGTACTGACCGGCAACATAAGCGATTGCCGGTTTGTTAACTGCTTCTGCAATGTATCGCGCTGCAGCTTCCTCACTGGTGCCGCCAATTTCCCCAATCAAAACAATCGCCTCTGTACTCTCATCCTTGTTGAGAATTTGCAGCCATTCCACAAACGAGGAACCGACAATCCCATCGCCGCCAACGCACACGCAAAAAGACTGGCCCAAACCCGATCGGGTGAGTTCGCGGGCAATTTCACAGATCAGGCTGCCACTGCGACCGATCAGCCCCACTTTTCCGGGAGTGTAGAACTCAGGGGGATGGATTCCCAGCAAAATTTTTCCCGGCACAATAATGCCCAAAGAGCTAGGACCAATCACCGAGGTGCCGGTTTCCTCGGCTTTTTTGACCAAGGAAACCATATCCAGAGGCGGCACTCCCTCGGTGACAATGACAAGCAGACGGATGCCAGAGGCGATCGCCGAG
>JALOOK010000418.1 GCA_025454445.1 Oscillatoria sp. Prado101
TCCCCCCCTTTTTAAGGGGGGGCTAGGGGGGGATCTACCGTGACTCACTTGTAGGTAGCAACTGGAGTTAAAATACCAAATCTGCGCAATCCCCGGGGCCATAAACCAGTTCAGAAACCGGGTAACTTCGGCGAAAACCGGTTTATTCGCTCACTTTGCTCGCTTACCCTGTACAAAAAACCCGGTTTTTTGTGGCTGTTTCCCCTCACAGACCATTGCCAATCAGAATAAACGGTGCCCAGTAGTAAGGGTGGCGGTAGTTGCCGGCAATCAGGGAGATTTGAGCGGTTCGCAAGGCTTCGACTTTAGTGGCGGTGCCGGTTTTCAGCGCCGCATAGAAAGCATCCATCAGCACTTGCGTGCTGCGGTCGTCCACAGACCACAGAGAAGCCACCGATGCCCTCGCGCCGGCTTGCTGCATCTGGTAGCCAAATCCCAAAATCTCCACCCCATTCCCCAGCACACCGCCGACGCCAGTTTTGCAGGCGCTCAGCACCACCAAATCCACATTCGACAATTTCCAGTTTCCCACATCTTTGAGCGTAGCGCGACTGCCATCCCCAAAAAGAATAAAAGAATCTTCTGGCTCACCGCTGAAGAACTCCGCATGGGTCGCCAGATGGACAGTGCTGTACTGATTCATGCGGGAAACAGTGGCGTCGCGGCTGAAGTCCCGGTCTAGCAATTTTGTCGTACCCGGAAATAGAGCCGCCAGATTTTCCACTTCCCGACCGGCAAACGGCAAACCAACCAAAGGAAACTGGCGCGTTCCTACCGTGATGCTGTAACTGCCGGTGGTAAAAGCACCGGCAAGAATGCGGGGCTGATTTTGCGGAGGGGAGTCGAAGTTCGTCAGGCTGGCAGCAGTAATATTATTGACACTGAAGCGCTGCGCCAGCCACTGCTTGCCATCAAAAAGAGCGGCGAGGGGAATGTAGCGCAGCTGGCCATCAGGGGCGTAGAGAATGATTTCGGCGCTGGCTTGCGCCAGGTCATTTTCTACCGGTTGAATCAGCCAACCGTAAAGCGAACGCGCTGACTGCTGAACTTTAATAATTGATTTTGTGCGATTGGTCAGCGCTTCCCGAAAGGCTGCAATCGCTTTAATGAGTTCTTCCCGCCGCACCGGCACTGTGCGGTGAATCGGCGGCGAGCTCGCACTCACGATCACCAATTCCAGCCGGTCTTCCAGCACCAGCGGATACAGCACCACAGGCGTCTTTCCGCTCTCTCTTCGCTCCAGTTTTTGCAGCGTCTCTCGCAGCCGGTTGAGACTGGGCAAATTCAGATTTTCTCCGGCTGCTGTTTGGTCGAGCTCCCGCACCCGCGCCACCACCTCGGGACGGCGGCTGAAGTCTCTAAATTGCTGGCGAATTTCCTGCTGAATTTTCTCCAGTTCCGCTCGCCGCAATTGCTGGTAATACCTGAGGAGTATCGGTTCCGGGGGAATTTTTTGCAGTTCTGCCAGTTCTTTCCCTAGCTGAATTGCCCTGTCTTGAATGCCTGTTTGTTCAGCCCAAAGGCGCTGTTCTTGGGGCAGCAACTCCACCCCGCCAGAGGTCCGCTCATTTCCCCGCACGGTTTTCAAATAGTCGTCAAGTTCCTGAACCTTGAGCAAATCCAGCACCTGTTGCGCTTCCAGCACCCGATTTTCCCTGAGCAGCAGGTCAGCCAAACTGCGATAAGTGTCGGCAACTGTTTCTGTATATGACTCCTGCTGTTCCAGAGACAGCTGCCGCAAATATTGCCGGATCGACTCGGTGATATTGACTGCTTGTTTGTAGAAAACAATCCCTAACTCTGGCTGGTTTTGTCGGGCGAACACAAACCCGATATTGCTGAGCGCTTTTCTCGCGCCCGGTTTGTCGCCAATTTCTCTGGCAATTGCCAGCGCTTGCTGGTAGGAAGCCAGCGCCTCCGGATACTTGCCGGCACTTTCGTAAAGAGCGCCAAGGCTGTTGAGAGTGCTGTTCAGACTCGCCCTGTCGCCTATTTCTTGGAGCGCAGGCAAAGCTCGCTCGAAGTAGGCCATAGCTTGGGAATATTCTGCCTGCTGCCGGTATAATACCCCGATGTTATTAAGAATTCGCCCCACACCGGCTCTGTCGCCAATTTCCTCGCGAATGGCTAGGGCTTGCTGGTATAATTCCAGCGCTTGCTTCTGATCTCCCAGAGTGTCGTAAACGCCGGCTATATTATTTAGGGTGCGCCCTTCGCCCCGCTTGTCGCGCACTTGCCGGCGAATCGCTAAAGCTTGCCGGTACAGTTCCAGCGCCTCCCCATACTCGCCCAAATCGGCGCTGACAGCGGCGATGTTGTGGAGGGATTCTCCTTCCACTTCCAGCTTAGCAATTTTTTTAGCTATTTGCAAGGCTTGTCGGTGCAATTCCAAACTTCGGGAATAATAGCCTAACTTGCGATAAACAAACCCGAGAAAGTTAAGAGCTTCCGCCTCACCGGCGCGGTCATTCACCTCTTTGTAAAGGGCGAGGGCTTGATTTAAATTTGAAATAGCTAACTCGTATTCACTGAGGTTGGCGCGAACTTCTCCCATGCGATTCAGGGTTTCAGCCACGCCTGCTTTGTCGTTGAGTTTTAGGCGAATTTCCAGAACTTGTTGATAGGTTTGCAGGGCTTCTCGAAAGTAGCCGGTGCGCAATTGTTCGGCACCTTGTTGAAAGAGCCGGTCGGCTTCAGCAGCGCTGGGGATTGCCGGTTTGCTGCTGCGTTCCTGTGCTGCTGTGGCGACCCGCACCCCCCAACTTCCTCTCCCATAAGGCGAGGAGGGGAGTGCGAGGATTGCCGGCAGCAACAGAATGGCCGTCACAAGGGGGAGGGAGCGAAAGTGGGAAGGCAGCATTTAAGTCCTCTAAAAGCAGCTTTGGCAGGTGATTTATATAGCGGCTCTCAGTTGGATGAACGATGGGCCAGAAACCCGGTTTCTTTAAGAAACCGGGTTTCTCTGTCCCTCATAAAGGATGAGAAACGCTATAAATTAATTCTTAATTATATAGCAGTTCTCAATGATTTGCGCAACCGCGATCGAGCCCATAACCCCGGTTTCTTTAAGAAACCCGGTTTCTGAAATTTACAGCCAGCAGTCGGTATGGCAGAAAAGCCCTCTCAACTGAACAGGGAAGTTAGCGCCTTGCCACCAGCCAAACTCTCACTGTCCCATGATCACCGGCACTGACAAGGGTCTGGCCGTCAGCACTGAAAGCCACAGAAAACACAGCCACAGCATACCCTTTGGGGCTGCGGACTTCCAGAGTGCGCAACAGCTGGCCGGTATGCAGGTTCCAAATCTTGACAGTACCGTCATAACTGCCACTGGCGAAGATGTGCCCATAGGGGTCAATAGCAACAGATTTAACTGTCTGGGAATGCCCGATCAGGGTGTGCAGCAATTCGCCGGTGCGCCAGTTCCAAATCTTAATAGCACCGTCATCATAACTGCCACTGGCGAGGATTTGCCCATAGGGGCTGACGGCGACAGAAGTAACAATATTTGAATGCCCGATAAGGGTGCTTCTCAATTCGCCCGTCCCCAGATTCCAAATCTTGACAGTTTTGTCCGAACTGCCGCTGACTACAGTCTGGCCATCCGAACTGAAAGCGACCGAATTAACATAGTTTGAATGCCCCTTGAGAGTTCGCAACAGTTCGCCCGTTTCCAGGTTCCAAATCTTGATATTTGCCTCCTCCGCACTGCCACTAGCGACTGTCTTGCCATCCGGGCTAATGGCAACAGACGTAACATAATTGCGGTCGCCGGTGAGACTCCGCAACATTTCGCCGGTGCGCAGATTCCAAATTTTCATGGTTCCGTCCCGACTGCCACTGACGAGGAATTGGCTGTCCGGACTGACCGTCAGGCAATCAACCGTATTTGAATGGCCGGTAAAGGTGCGCAACTGTTTGCCGGTGTTCCTATCCCACAGTTTAATACTGCCGCCTGCAGCGCCACTTGCCACAGTCAGGCCATCGGGGCTGATAGCGACGGAAAAAACCTTGTATTTACCCTCCTCAAGGCTTTTCGCAAAAGTAAAGTTATCCCCCAAGTAAGGCAAATTAATTCCTGCCTGTGAGGCTGCCTTGAGAAAGCTGTTGATAGGGATGCCCAAGTTAAACCCAGATTTGACATTAACCGTCTGCCCAGTGTCAGGATTGTAAATAGGTTCCCCCTCCGCCCGTCCGTGAATACCGATCGCGCGACCTTGGGCGTCAAATACGGGCCCGCCACTCATGCCTGAATGGGTGATATTGGTATAAACCAGGGCGTAGCCATCTTCTAAAGCTTGGAGGGAGCGACCGGAAATGCTGCCTTTCGTCATCTGGTAGATGCGCTGTTTAATGGCGCGTCCGGGATGGGGCCAGCCCGCAATATAAACCGCCGCGCCCTCTGTCACCTCTTGAGAATCTCCTAATTGAGCGACACGGTAGTTTTGGTAACTGGTAAACTGCACGACAGCTAAATCTACCCCAGGCAATTTTTTAACAGTGCCATAGTCTAGAGGATGTGAATTGCCATCGGAGGTGACAATTTCATACTCATCTTTGGTGGCCACAACATGCTTGGCGGTGAGGACGTAATAAGAGTTGCCTTGCTTGGCAATTATCACCCCCGAACCCGGATTTTGCCCGTTGATCACAACCGTAACGTCTTTGGCCATACTGCCGATGGCT
>JALOOK010000419.1 GCA_025454445.1 Oscillatoria sp. Prado101
AGCGCTTGAGGGTAAGCCTTGCGCTCCAAATTGAGCGTGCCAATTTGGTCGTAAGTATTCATCAAACCGTAAAAATCAGAACCTCGCTGCTGCACCACCAGCAGCGCTTGATAAACCTGCAAAGCTTCCTGCGGCTTTTTCTGAGCCAGATAAAGTGCCCCCAACTTTTGCAGAGCCTCACCGGCACGCGCGAACTGCTGCAGCGCCCACGCCAGCGCATAAGCTTCCTGATAGTATTGAGCAGCCTGCTGCAGCCGGTTTAGCCCCTGACAATCTTCCCCCATCGCTATTTTCAGTGCCGGCACAGGCACCGGATTTTGGGCAGCGCGATAGCGGTTCAGAAGCTTTTCCCGCACCTCTAAAGACTTCTGGTGCTGCTCAGTCTTATCATAAAGAAAAGCCAGCTTTTCCAAATAAAGCCCCTCATTCAGAATGTCCTGCTGCGTGCGATTGCTTTTCTTCTGATTGAGAACCAGCAATTCCTCATAAGTCGCAGCAGCCTGAGAATAATCTAAACCGCCAAAATGCAGCTGCGCAAGCGCAGTCAGCGTCGCCTCTAGCGCCGGCATATCTTCCGAAGCTCGCGCAGCCGCTAAAATTTGCTGGTAAATCCCCACAGCCTGCTCTCGCGCCGCCACCTCCACAAAAGCCGCCCCCAGCGCTTGCAGCAACTTCGGATCTGCCGGCACTTTTGCCTCCGTCTCCGCCTCCAGCTGAATCGCTTGCAACCGCTGCGCAATCAGCTGCATCTCCGTCGTTTGACTTTGCTTCCTGGCAATATTACCCACCCTTGTCAGCGCTTCCACCTCCGCCAAATAGCCAAAAAACCGGCGCAATCGCAACTCCCGATTCCAAGTATTAAACGCCTGCAGCTTCTTTCCCGCTTGCAGCAAAGCCGCCGCCTCAGCATTCAGCTGATCGAGAGCAGGAGCCAGCGCCTCCAGCTCTGCAGGGGTGAGTTCCCGCTTTCCCGGCATTTCCGGCAAAAGCGGATCGGGCTTTGTAAACTCCAGCGGTTCGAGAAACTCCTGCGGCGGTTGGGAGGAGTTGCTCTCCTGTGCGATCGCACCGGCAGACAGCAACAGCACTGTGCCGGTGAGCGCAACACCCAGGCAAATACTTGACAAAAAGACTTTCTTGTGCATGTGAACTTTCTTTTCTCCAGTTGTTGCTTTCATGTTTGCAGCCAGAGAGCCTGCTACATTAAAAACCAGGTAGTCTTGTGGGTTTTCAAGTGACAAACGGTAGTAATCGCTATGCTGGCACAGGTGAGGTCTTAGGGATGCTTTTTCAAAAAAAGACACCCTCGATGTCTCGCCGGTTCGTTCCAATGCTAGCAGCGTGCGTTTTCGCCCTGTTGAGTTTGCTCACCGGCTGCGGCGCACCGCAAGTGACACTGGATCGAGGGATTGCACCGGCAGTCGAGCGAGGGATTGAGCGGGCGACTCGAGCCGGTGAGCCGGCACCCTCAGAAGCGCCGGCAGCGGACTCAAGGATGCTGGCAGCAGACAAGCGGATCTTTCTCGATATTTCCCTAGAATTTCTCGACGAGTACCTGCTGCCGAAAATGACCTTTGAAGAAACGCCGGTAGGCGGGCTGTCCGCGATCGCATACGACCGGCAGCGCGATCGCTTCTACGCCCTTTCCGATGACCCCAGCGCCTTCGCGCCGGCGCGGTTTTACACCCTGCGCCTGACACTCGATTCCAAGGACACCGGCAGCATTGGCATCAAGAACGTCTCTGTGGAAGGCGTCACCGCCTTAACTGCCGAGGACGGCCAGCCCTATGCCATAAACACCATCAATCCCGAAGGTTTGGCCTTCGCTGCGCCGAACACTGTATTTGTCGCCAGCGAAGGAGTCTCCAGCGCCGGCATTCCTCCGTTTGTGAATGAGTTTGACCTCAGTACCGGTCAGTGGCGCAAGAGTTTGCCACTCCCGCAGCGCTATTTGCCCGACGCCGCAGGATCTGAGCAGCAGCGGGGAGTGCAAAATAATATGGGCTTTGAATCCCTGACGCTGAATCCGGGCGGCGCTGGGGAACCTTTGCGCCTGTTTACCGCCACAGAGTCGCCCCTGCAGCAGGATCGGGACGCTCCCGACTCAGAACAGCCACCCAAAAACCGGCTGCTGCACTATTTGACCAGCTTAACCGGCGATCCGCCGGTGCTGATTGCGGAACATCTCTACCCGATGGACACAGCACCGAAATGGTCAATTGCCAATGGCTTGACAGACTTAATGGTACTGGATGGAGGGGGCCATTTCCTGAGTTTAGAGCGCTCCCTAGGGTTCTTGGGTTACGGTGCCCGGATTTTTCAAGTGGCCACCGGCGGGGCCACAGACACCTCGGCCATTGCCAGCCTCAAGGGCGAGGTCAAGGGCATTGAGCCGGTGCGCAAAAAGTTGCTGCTCAACTTGGCTGAGCTGGGGATTACCTTGGACAACCTAGAGGGGATGACCCTTGGCCCTCGCTTGCCCGATGGCACCCAGAGCTTGCTTGTGGTGAGCGACAACAATTTCGAGGAAGAGCAAGCGACGCAGTTTCTGCTGTTTCGCCTGAAAAAAGGTCAGTGATTTAGTGAGGTGAATATTCTAGAAAAACCGGATGATTACTTTTAAAATATCCCTCACCCCCCTCACCCCTCAACCCTAACACCATTACCGCAACCCTTAACCCCCTTAACCCTTGACCCCCTCTCCCCCTAACCCAGAAGGGGAGAGGGGGAAATAGATTTTTAGGGGATATTTTCTACAAAATTCGTTTAATTGCTTCGCAGTAGGTGGGCGGGATTAACCCTAACAGGTGGGAGGCCAGAAAGCTGGTTTCTTGATATTCCAAGAAAGAGACACAGCCCCGCACCCCCAGAGCCGGCACAAATTATAAGTATTTAACCGAAATTGATAGCAGGAGCGCGTGTCGGGACAGACCGCTTTTTTGTTTGACGGCGATGTTGAAGCCGCTGCCCCTTAAAATAATGGGGATTGTTCCCACTCACCGGCAGCAAATTGAACCAATGACCCATTCCACTGATATCGCCACCCTGGCTCGCTGGATGGCATCTGACTTCAGCAACCAAGCGCAAGCGTTTGAAAATCCGCCCTTTTTTGCCCACATTCGGGTTTGCATGCGCCCTTTGCCCCTAGAGATCCTGGGTGGGGTGAGTCTGTACCTGGAGCAAGCTTATGACTACATGCTGGATCAGCCCTACCGGGTGCGAGTCTTGAAGTTAGTGCCAGCCGGCGATCGGATTGAGATTGAAAATTACGCCCTTAAGGACGAACAAAAATTCTACGGCGCTTCTCGCGATCCCGTCCGCCTGCAAGGGATAACCGCAGACATGCTGGAAAAATTACCGGGCTGCACCTTTATCACCCAGTGGACTGGGCGCAGTTTCAAAGGCGAAGTGGAGCCCGGTAAGGGCTGCATGGTGGTGCGCAAAGGCAAATCCACCTATCTGGACAGCTTTTTTGAGATAGACGAGAACAAGTTTACCAGCCACGACCGGGGGCGCGACCCAGAAACCGACGAGCATGTCTGGGGCGCACTGGCGGGCCCATTTGAATTTGTGCGAGTGGCCAGTTTCGCCGGCGAGGTGCCGGTGAGCGCCTAGTGGGGGACTGGGGATAGGGCATTGGGCATTGGGCATGATCGCATTGGGCATGATCGCATTGGTTAGCCTTCCGCCTTTCCACCCTCCTCCAGGCTTGCCCCATTCCCCTACTAGCTAAATATGTCACAAGGTACACAAACCTGATACATTAACCGAGAGTTGGCAAGCAAGTTCATTAATTTATGAAAGTCCTGGTTATTGGCGGTGATGGCTACTGCGGTTGGGCAACCGCACTCTATCTTTCTAACCTCGGTTACGAAGTCGGCATCTTAGATAGCTTGGTGCGTCGTCACTGGGATTTGGAACTTTGCGTGGAAACCCTGACCCCAATTGCGCCAATCCAGCAACGCCTCCAGCGCTGGAAGGATTTGACCGGCAAATCCATAGAACTGTTCATTGGGGACATCACCAACTACGCCTTCCTGAGCAAGGCGCTGCACAAGTTTGAGCCACAGGCGATTGTCCACTTCGGCGAGCAGCGCTCCGCTCCTTTCTCGATGATTGACCGCGAACACGCCGTGCTCACTCAGGTCAATAACGTCGTGGGGACACTGAATCTGCTGTACGCCATGCGGGAAGATTTCCCAGATTGCCACTTGGTCAAGCTGGGGACGATGGGAGAGTACGGCACCCCCAACATTGACATTGAAGAGGGCTACATCACCATCGAGCACAACGGGCGCAAGGACACCCTGCCCTATCCCAAGCAACCGGGCAGTTTCTATCACGCCAGTAAAGTCCACGACAGCACCAATATCCACTTCGCTTGCCGTATTTGGGGTCTGCGGGCTACAGACCTCAATCAGGGCGTCGTCTACGGCGTGCTGACCGAAGAAACCGGCATGGACGAGCTGTTAATCAACCGGCTGGACTACGACGGCGTGTTTGGCACAGCCCTGAACCGATTTTGCATCCAGGCTGCCATTGGCCACCCCCTGACGGTGTACGGCAAAGGCGGGCAGACTCGCGGTTTCTTGGATATTCGCGATACGGTGCGCTGCATCGAACTGGCCGTGGCCAACCCAGCCGAACCGGGACAGTTCCGCGTGTTCAACCAGTTCACCGAACAG
>JALOOK010000420.1 GCA_025454445.1 Oscillatoria sp. Prado101
GCTGTTCTCGCTCCGGTGCCTTTTTCTCAAGCTTTGAGCGAACTTGCTGCTGCAGATGTTTCAACTCTTTACATTTGTGTGGCTCGTCAAACCTGCCCGCATCTACTGGATTGTCTGTGCGAGCAACAATCCCTCTGCCAAGTTCCGCCTGCCAACGACTCAAATCCAAAGCCTAATATTGTCATTGCCACCGGCCCCGAGGGAGGATGGACGACCGCCGAGGTGGAGCGGGCCATTGCCGCTGGCTTCCAACCCGTTTCCCTGGGCCGTCGCATCCTCAGGGCCGTCACCGCGCCTGTGGTTGCTCTCTCCCTGGTGGCTGCAGCCCTGGAATTAAAAATTAAAAATTAAAATACCATTAACCCTCTTGTCTGCTGCCGGTCGCTGATCTTAAATTTCCGGCGGGCCAATAGAGCTATAGCAAGATTAATCAGAAGTATATTAAGTAACTGCGTTCCCTGCTATTCATAAAATTCGCAGCGCACAGGCATTTATTTTTTGTATTATCCGGTTATTTAATCATATAATTTGCGGTGTGGCGGCTGCCACTTGAGGGCTGGCCAACCAATCGCCGGCGGAGCCCACCGAGAAGCATTCCCAGTAGGGCAGCGAACGTTAGCCCTATTGGGAACGAGAGACTTTCAAGATTGAGGCAGCAACTGCACCCGCAAAGGGCAGGAAAACCCCGGCTGCTAGCGGGCAGTTTTCACTTGATTGGCCATATCCAGGAACGAGTTCATGTTGGCACCCGGACGCCGGCGAGTGGAAGTTGAGGTGGAAACCAAATAGCGAGTGGCAAAACCTCCGACAGGCTCGGGCGCTTTCGCCGGCTCGGCTGCCTTCGGGGGTTGTGGCTTTGACTCTTTGGCTGGGGCTGCCTGTTGGGCTGGCTTAGCGGGTGCCGGTTCCGCCTTAGCTTTAGGCTCGGGGGCTGCCGGTTTGGCTGGCTCGGTTTTAGCAGCCTCAGCCTTCTGGTCTTTGGCCGCAGGGACAGAGGCTGAGCCCGAGTCGAATTCCAGAACGTATTCAGACTTGTTGAAGCCAAACAGTCTGCCGAAAAAGCCAAAAATGCCGGCAAACAAATTTTTGATGAAATCGAACATGGCCATAACTCCTAACGTGGACGTTAATGAACGCTACTGCTGTCCCCACAGCTTGCGATGAGGGGACTCTTGCCGATCAGACCCCGACCGCTGCGTGGAAGAATCGGATCTGGGATAATTATGAATTTTTCCTAAGTCTTATGATCAGACTGGGGGGATTTATTCATAAAATTTAACATATTGCGCTGCTCAAAGCCTCTCTTTTCCCCTAAATGGGCAGCAGCGCCCTAATTTTCCTTTACAATTCTCCACAAGCTTTTAAGACAGGCTGCCGGTCTGCCGCTGGCCCACACCGCTGTTGCGCCCGGGGCCTTTTAAGTAACAAATTAAACGTAATTTAGATAAAAAGAGCCAGCCGGTTTGCGGACTGGCTGCCCTCAGATGGCTGGGAGCCGGAAGCAGGTCTATGCTTGGAGCAGGCGATCTTTTTCAGGCGAAATGAAAAGTTCAAACAACCGCAATCCAGTCCTGCTGGTTCACGGCATCTGGGACACTTCCGCGATATTTAACACAATGTCCGCATACTTGAGCCAGCGGGGGTGGTCTGTGTGCGCCCTCAACCTCACCCCGAATAACGGAGACAAATGCCTTGACCATCTGGCGGAACAGGTCGCGGATTGCGCAGCCAACACCTTTGGGCCAGAACAGCCCTTCGATCTGGTCGGTTTCAGCATGGGCGGGATTGTCAGCCGGTACTACTTGCAGCGCCTGGGCGGAATTGACCGCGTGCAGCGGTTTATCACTATTTCCTCCCCTCACGGCGGGACTTGGACCGGCTACGGTTCAGGGCGACCGGGCTGCGTCCAGATGCGTCCTGACAGCCCGTTCCTGCGGGATTTGAATCGGGATGTGGCGGTGCTGGAAAAGCTGAATTTCACCTCCATCTGGACGCCTTACGACCTGATGATTTTGCCGGCAACCAGTTCCAAAATGCCGGTGGGGCGAGAAATCATTGTGCCGGTTCCTTTGCACGCAATGATGGTGAAGCACCCCAAAGTTATGGCAGCAGTGGCTGAGGCGCTGGCGGAACCCGTTAAGGTTCGGGGTGAAAAAGTTAGCGTAAAATCTCTGTAGCGTTTTTCATCCTTTGTGAGATACTTAGAAACCCGGTTTCTTAAAGAAACCGGGTTTCTTATGGTCACAGCAAAGAATCGCAGTCAACCCGCCCCTACGCCGGTGTGGAAATAGGATATTTGGCTGCGCTACTGCGAGTGCGGCACCTATTTCTGAGATAATAGGAGGTTCAACTATAGCGAGTCTAAATCATTCGCGTAAATTTCAGAACCCCGGTTTCTTAAAGAAACCGGGGTTCTGGCCCACCAGCGGGTGCGCAAATCATTTAGAACTGCTGTAGCCACAAGCTAGGAACTAATAACTAACACTCTCATGCACAGCGCTTCTCACCGCAACCCAGTGTTGCTGATTCACGGAATCTTTATCAATTCGGCGGTTTTCCACAGAATGTCTGCCTATTTAACAGAGCTGGGCTGGGAGGTTCACGCCCTCGACCTGCCGATTAACGATACTGCTTTGGGACTTGACCGGCTGGCGGATCGAGTTGCGGATTATGCAAACAATAAGTTTGGGCGACAGCGGCCAATTGATATCGTGAGCTTCAGTATGGGGGGGCTGGTGAGCCGGTACTATGTGCAGCGCTTGGGGGGAATTGAGCGGGTGCAGCGCTTGATTGCAATTTCGTCTCCGCACAACGGCACCTGGATGGCGCACTGTCTGGAAAGTCTGACCACCGTTCAGATGCGCCCAGGTAGCGCTTTTCTGGAGGATTTGAATGGGGATGCCGGCATGCTGGAAAGGCTGAATTTTACCTCGATTTGGACAGATTGGGATTTCATTATTGTGCCGGCATCTAGCTCGCAAATGCCGGTGGGCAAACAGGTTAAGGTGCCTGTTTTCGCCCACCCTTTGATGCCTTGGCACCCAAAAACTTTGGAGGCTGTGGCTGAGGCGCTCAGGGTGCCGGTTAAACCACATCCCCCACTTGTGCGCACTCTTGAACGCCAAAAATCGCTTCAGGGTGGCAGTAATATTTAAATTCCAGCACGTTATAAAACGGGTCTTCTAAAAAGAAAGTGCGGTGTTCCAGAGGCGAGCCGGTAAACCGGCGCTTGGGCTGTTCTCTAAAGGGCAGCTGTTTTTGCTGCGCGCGTTCTAATAAGGCTTCCCAGTCGGATTCGGTGGTAAAGATTAAGCCGAAGTGTCTGGGATAAATGGTTTTCTGACGGGTGAGGGGTTCTTTGGTGAGGTGGGCGACAATTTGATGCCCGCAGAGGTTGAGAATCACCGAGGTGGGGGATTCGCGCCCGACTAGGCAGCCGAGTCCGCCGGCGTAGAATGCTTTGGTTTCGGCGATATCGGTGACGGGAAAGGCAAGATGAAATATAACTGCGTTCATGGCTGATTTATTTTAACCGAACATGGCGTAGGACAGGCGTCTCGTGAACCCCACCCCCCAACCCCTCCCCGCCTGCGGGGAGGGGGAGTAAGAGGGGATTTTCGTTCTCGTGCAAAAATCCTGACGTAGGACAGGCGTTCCCTCCGACCTTACCCTTGTGCACAGGCGCTCTGGCCTGTGCTACGGGAAAAAAGGGGACGTTAACCTTACCCTTGTGCACAGGCGCTCTGGCCTGTGCTACGGGAAAAAAGGGGAAGTTAAGCTATATTCTGGCAAACCTAAGACGCTGTTGACTTTTTGCTAATGCTATCTACTATTTATTCCCTAAATCCCTGGCTGGTTGCGGTTGGCTTAAATACCGTTTTGCTGGCGATTGCCTACTTCGCCCCCAAAAAATTGCTCACGCCGGCTGGGCTGTTGCACGCCTGGGCGCTGGGCGTCATTATCTGGGGGACTTTGGGGTGGCAAGGATATGCGGTGGTGATGTTCTATTTTCTCGTGGGTTCGGCAGTGACGCGCATCGGGATGGCCGAAAAGGAGGCGGCTGGGATTGCGGAAAAGCGGTCGGGTGCCAGAGGGCCAGAAAATGTCTGGGGTTCGGCGCTCACCGGCACGCTCTGCGCTTTGGGAGTGTTTATTATACCTTTTTTTGAGCCTTCTGTCAAGGGGGGGGTGGCGGTGTCGCTGCTGCTGTTGGGCTATGTGGCCAGTTTCAGCACCAAGCTGTCGGACACTTGCGCCAGTGAGGTGGGGAAGGTGTACGGGAAGCGGACGTTTCTGATTACCACGCTGCAGCCGGTGCCCAAGGGGACGGAAGGGGCGGTGAGTCTGGAGGGGACACTTGCCGGTGTGGCGGCGTCAGCGGCGATGGCGCTGGTTGGCTGGGGTGTGGGGATGGTAGATTTGACAGGCGTGCTGTTTTGTGTTATTGCGGCTTTTGTTGCCACCAACATAGAAAGTGTGATTGGCGCGACGGTGCAATCGCAGTTTGAGTGGCTGACAAATGAGGTGGTGAATTTTATTAATACGCTGACGGGGGCGCTGGTGGCTATTATATTAGCTCAGCTGTGGAGTTACTGGCAGGGGCTGATGTTTTAGGGGGGGATTTGGGGGATTTAAGTTCAAGGTTTCAGCGTTCTATGGCTCTTGCTCAATGCTACTGGATCTC
>JALOOK010000421.1 GCA_025454445.1 Oscillatoria sp. Prado101
AGAGCGGGCCATCGCTGCCGGTGCCACAACCGTCAACATCCCCGACACCGTTGGCTACACCACCCCGGCAGAATTCGGTGCCCTGATCCGGGGCATTAAAGAAAACGTCCCCAATATCGACAAGGCGATTATTTCCGTTCACGGCCACAATGACCTGGGACTTGCGGTGGCCAACTTCCTGGAAGCCGTGAAAAATGGGGCGCGACAGCTGGAATGCACCATCAACGGCATTGGCGAACGCGCCGGTAACGCCGCCCTCGAAGAACTGGTGATGGCCTTGCATGTGCGCCGGCAGTATTTTAATCCCTTCTTGGGACGCCCCGCCGAGTCGGAACAACCCCTGACCAATATTGACACGCGGCAGATATACAAAACCTCTCGCTTGGTGTCCAGCCTCACCGGCATGCTGGTGCAGCCGAATAAAGCGATCGTGGGGGCCAATGCTTTCGCCCACGAGTCCGGCATTCACCAAGATGGCGTCCTTAAGAACAAGCTGACGTATGAAATCATGGACGCCCAGTCTATCGGGCTGACTGACAATCAAATTGTCCTCGGCAAACTCTCAGGACGCCACGCCTTCCAGACTCGCCTCAAGGAACTGGGGTTTGAACTCTCAGAAACCGAACTCAACAACGCCTTTCTCAAGTTCAAGAGCTTCGCGGACAAGAAAAAGGAAATCACAGATTGGGATCTCGAATCGATTGTCAATGACGAGATCCAGCAGCCGCCTGAACTTTTCCGCCTGGAACTGGTGCAGGTGTCTTGCGGGGATCGCTCCCGCCCCACGGCAACTGTTACCCTGCGCACACCGGCTGGCGATGAACTCACAGATGCCGCCACCGGCACCGGGCCTGTGGATGCTGTCTATAAGGCCATCAACCGCGTGGTCAACGTGCCCAACGAACTGATTGAGTTTTCCGTTCAGTCGGTTACCGCTGGCATTGACGCCCTCGGCGAAGTCACCATCCGCCTGCGCCACGGAGAGCGCGTGTTCTCCGGACACGCGGCCAATACCGATATCATTGTGGCCTCAGCTCACGCCTACCTCAACGCCCTCAACCGGCTTTACGCCGCTCTCCAGCCGACACCCGTCACGGCATCGGCTATCTAGGGAGACTCAGGGGGTGGTTCCTGGCTAAGAAGCTGAAAAACTGCATGTTCTCACACCAAAAAAATGTTACCTAGCTTTCATGGGAATTTTGGCAGGTTGAGCAGGAGCTAAAACCTGAGACGGGCTGACAGTCCGTCAGGCGCAATTCCTTGCGCCCTTTTTATTGCAAGGGCAACCGGCCACAAATGTGCCGGCAAAAAGGTCAATAACGGTGGTCTGGGCCCATGAAGCTGATCAGCAAGCCGGCTACACGGAATATCAAGAAACCGGGTTTCTTAAAGAAACCCGGTTTCTGACCCCGCTTAGCTGTCCTCTGAAACGGGCGCGACATGAAAGCGCGAAACCTCCTCTACTTTTTTTCCTTGTTCCCTGTTACTGGGGCAAAAAATAAAACTGTTTGATTGCTGCGTTTAAGAGAAAACCATGAACTCCACGAATAGAACTATCGCCATCTTGGGAATCGCCACCGCCCTCGGTGTTTCGGCGCAATTACCCGCTATGTGCGCCGGGAAACCCCCAGCGCTCGTCGTTAAAGAAATGAGCGCTGAGGATTTGTTTAACAAAGGAATGAACAAAATCGAAACGGCGGACTACAAGGGGGCGATAGAGGACTTTACGCAAGCTCTGGCGCTTCAGCCCAATATGCCGGACGCTTACTACTTCCGAGGTCTGGCTCGCGATCTGTTGGAAGATAATCAGGGAGCACTTCAGGATTATAGTGAGGCGATTCGCCTGACCCCCTCTGGTCAGGACAGTACCTATGCCTACAACAACCGAGGCACTGTGTACGCTGAAATGCAAGACTATCAAAAAGCTATTGAGGATTACGATCGAGCAGTGCAAAGCGATCCTACCAATGCTAACGCTTACTACAATCGAGCGCTGGCACACATTGCCTTGAAAGACTCGAACAGCGCTTTATCAGATTTAAAGAAAGCTGCAGATTTGTACAAAAATCAAGGGAAACTCCAGGACTATGAAGATGCTATGAAAGGCATCACTGAACTGGAGCAGCTTCCCCGCAACTAGTAGGATATTGTTTTTGAAATCCGGCACTCTCAAGCTCTATCACCCCTCAGCCCCAGCACTAGGGTCACAGGGGGAGTCAGAAAAAGGCGCTTAGTTTTGGGCTTTCTCCTAAAAGGGGAGAGGGGCTGGGTTTGAGGGTGTTTTTTTATGTGCGTAAACTGGATATGTTATCATGGTTTAAAATGGAGTTCAGGTGAAAAGCCGCCGGACAGCAGTGCGGGCGCTGTCTGGTGGGTGGAGCGAAAAGTATGGATATGGATGCGAGGGCGTTACCATGAAATCGAAAACCATAGCCACTGCAGCACTGCTGAGTGTATCTGCCCTGATCGCTAATGCAGCTTATGCGGAAAACTTGGAGCATACCAGGCAGCTACTGTCTACTAAACAGTGTGTTAAGTGCGACCTCAGCGGTGCGGGGCTGGTTCTGAGCAATCTCGCCGGTGCCAACCTCAGTGGCGCTAACTTGATTCGCGCTAATCTCAGCCGTACTGAACTCACGGCTGCGGATTTGAGCGGGGCTGATTTGAGGGGTGCCAGTCTCTTTGGTGCCAACTTGGCTGGCGCTAATCTCCGGAGTGCGAATTTGGCGGGTGCCGATCTGAGAAATGCCAACTTGACCGGCGCTGATCTGGCCGGTGTCAACCTGGCCGGTGCTTTCGTCAAGGGTGCCGTTGGATTGGGAGACTACACCGGCAAGCTGGAAAACCTCTATTCTTGGGCGATGGAAGAGGGGAAGCGGAAAAACTACACCGGCGCAATTGAGTATTTTGACCGGGCGCTGGAGATTGACCCTAAATTTGCTGCTGCTTACTTGGGGAGGGCTGCAGCCCGGGCCGAAATCGGCGACTACTCGGCAGGCACGCTTGACGCCCAGCGAGCGGGAGAGCTATTTTTAGCTCAGGGCAATCAGAATGGCTACCAAGCTTCTCAGACTTTGATTAAAGAAATTGAAGTTTATCAGGAAAGAGCCAAAGGCGGCGGTGGCGGCGGCGGTGGCAATTTGCTCAACGTCCTCGGCAGCTTGCTGCTCCAGTTCATGTTTTGACAGTCCGTTTTGGCGAACTGCTTTGTTCGCTCTTTTCTCTCACTTTGGGGCAATCTTTACGAAGAACGCCTCTTTTTAGGCAGGGGCTAAAGCCCCACTAGCAACAGCTGGCCAGCCAAGCACGACCGTTTAATAAAAACTGATTAGCCGTATTTTCAGTGGTTGCGATTGATGTAAGTGCTGCTGATAATAGATTACATAAGTAGAAATTAGACATTTTCTGTTTAATTCGTTTGATACGTTCCGGGGCCAGCTTCATGGGGGGATGGGGCGGGCCAAACACTGCCCCGCCCGAAGTCGCATCAAAAGTGATTAACCGGATTTTGTGTCATATCAATTGCTGTAAGCACCGCCAAACAAAGAATACAGCATTTAACATTTTATGTTTTCTGTTTAATTAGTTTAAAATTGCCCCGCGCCCGAGGACAAATGCTCAGTTTCCTTACGCCCCCGACCCAGGGGGTAATCCGAATTAATTAACCGAAATTTGTATAATTTTAAAGCCTGCAATCGTTACGGTAGGATAGCTACAGCATTCAAAATTACACGTTTTCCGGTTAATCGCGATCGATATGGCTCTGGGGCGGGGTTGGGGGAGGGGAAAACAGGGAGTCGCCGGTGAGAGATGATGGTGTCGTCAATGCCGGTTGATGGTGAAAAGCTCAACTGTTAGGAGCTGGGATATCGTCTCACCGGCACCGATACTCTGGCATATTCACAGTGTACTTTCGCTTTCTTTCGCAGCAAATTTCGCAAGCAGCTTGAGTTCTGCACCCAATCACCAGGGGCTGCCAATTATTGTAAAAGCTGCCCAGTAGAAAGGATGAGATAAATTTTCCGCCGGCGGCACCCCGACTGCCGGTAGAGGCAGACTCCCTGTGGGGCGCTGCACTGACCCCCTTTGCAAAGGGACTTGCCCCCGGATGATCGCCAGCTGCGCCTGTCTCAGCGCTTCCGCCTTAATCGGAGCGGTTTTCAGCTGCCGGTAAAATTCACTGATCAGCGCCAAGGTGCCGGCATCGCTGACGTACCACAAACTGGCCACAGCTGACTTCACCCCGCTCTGAACAGCTAAACCGGCAAACCCCAGCTCAGCCTGTGTGTCCCCGATCGCAGTCCTGCAGGCACTGAGCACCAAAAGCTGCACCGGCGAGTTTTTCCAGCCGATCTCCCGCATCTTGTCCAGCGTCAGCTTGGCGTCCCAAAACTGAATGTAGGATTTGCTCGCTTCCCCGGGCTGGAAATCAGCATGGGTGGCCAGATGAACAATCCCAAAAGACTGCGGCTTCAGGTGAGACTGGAGATTAGCCAAAGTAAAGCCTTGGTTGAGGAAAGTTTCTCCGGGCCACAATTTGCCCACAATTGCCGACAGTTCCACCGGCACCGCCGGCAAAGGACTGAGATTTTGGAATTCCGACGCCCCCATTGCCAAGACGCGGGAATTGCGGATGTCCGTGTAGAGCGTATCAGTGAGCTTAAAAGCGGGAATGCGGGCGAG
>JALOOK010000422.1 GCA_025454445.1 Oscillatoria sp. Prado101
CGGGCCGAGAGGCACCGGCAAAACCTCCAGCGCCCGAATACTGGCCAAATCCCTCAACTGCCTCGCCAGTAAAGTCCCCACAGAGCAGCCCTGCGGCCAGTGCGACGTTTGCCAGAGGATTGCCCGTGGCGAATCAATGGATGTGATCGAAATCGACGCCGCCAGCAACACCGGCGTGGACAACATCAGAGAGCTAATCGAGCGGGCCCAGTTCGCTCCCGTACAGTGCCGGCATAAAGTTTATATAATCGACGAATGCCACATGCTCTCAACTGCGGCATTCAACTCCCTATTAAAAACCCTAGAAGAACCGCCCCCCAGAGTCGTATTCGTACTAGCCACCACAGACCCCCAGCGAGTTCTCAGCACCATTATCTCCCGGTGCCAGCGCTTTGACTTCAGGAGAATTCCCCTGGACGCAATGGTGCGGCATCTCACAGTTGCTCGACCAGCTCAGCCTCCTCATCCCTCCCGTTACCGTCGAAAAAGTCTGGGATTTAGTCGGCGCAGTCCCAGAACGAGATTTAATGGCACTCCTAAAAGCCATTGCCTCGGATAAGCCGTCAGCCGTCCTCGACCAAGCCCGCCATATCATGAACCGGGGCAGAGAGCCCCTAATTCTCCTGCAAAATCTCGCCAGTTTATACCGGGATTTGCTGATAGCAAAAACCGCACCGTCACGCAGCGATTTAGTTGCCATCACACCCCCAACTTGGGCAGAATTGTGTGAGTTTGTCAAAACTTTGGAGTTAGCAACAATTATCGCCGCCCAAAAACACCTGCAAGGGCTGGAAGTGCAAATCAAAAACACCACCCAGCCCCGCCTGTGGCTGGAAGTCGCCCTGCTGGGATTGCTCAAGAGCGCCACAACCGCCCAACCGGCAGCGGTTCCCCAGACGCCAGCATCCTTCCCTTCCCCCTCACCGGCACCCAACAGCCCCCCGCCCAAACAGCAGCAACCCCCGCCCTCCCCAATCCCCAAATCCCCAAATCCCGGCATCACCAATTCCCCGCCCCCAGCGGCACCACCGCCACCCCCCCCACCGGCACCCCCAGAACCCGCACCGGCTGTGCGCCCAACACAAATGCCGGTGGAGCCCGCTGAAACTCAAGCCAGTCCCCCTGCAGCGGATGCGACTGAGCCCGGGTCGGATCTCGAGCAAGTCTGGCAGCAGGTGCTGGCGCAGATTCAGCAGCGCTCCACTCAAGCTTTGTTGAGGCAGCACGGAAAGTTAGTTGCTCTCAACGCCAACCTAGCCCGCATCCAAATCCGCTCGCAGCCATTGCTGGAGATGATGAAAAATGGATTGCCCTCCGTTAAAGCTGCTTTTGAGAGAGTTCTCAATGGCCAGGTGACGGTGAGCTTAGAACTTCCCGGTGCTGCCCCACCTGGGAACCCGCCGGCAGAAAACAAACCCCCTCCCCCTAAGGATTTGGGTTCTCGCCCACCGGCACCCTCCCCGCCGCCGACACCTGAAATCAGCCTTCCGCCGCAACAGCCCAAGCCCCCTGAGATGCCGGCGGAAAAACCTGCCAGCCCCAGTGCCGGTGCTGCGCCGCCGCCTGTGGGGGCCAAACCCGAGGACAGGCGTGAGGACAGGCGTGAGGACAGGCGTGAGGACAGGCGTGAGGACAGGAGAAACGCCTCTCCTGCAAATGGGGAGCCGGTGGACGCCCCTACAGCTGGGGGTTGGCAAGAAGAGGATGTGAAATTTTCTGTCGAGCGACTGCTTCAATCTTTCAAAGGAGACATTTTCACGCAGCCACTCCCAGACGAGGTGGATTCTCAGGAACCGGCACCTGAGGAAGCCCCTTACCCCGAAGATTATGAATTTTCCATTTATGGCAGTTCAGATGCAGAAGAATCCTACCTAGAAGACTTACCAGATGATGACCCAGGCTTTTGAAGCCTTCCTTTTTGTCTTTTACAGCAGTTTTTACTTGCACATATCGCAGTTATAGCGGTTTGCAGTTGGATAAAGTACACGCCAGAAACCCGGTAACTTTGACGAAACCGGGTTTCTCCGTACCTCACTCATACGAAAACCGCTATAGATTCACCCACCCCTTTCCTAAAGGGGCGCAAGAAAATCTTCCCCCTCTTTTGAGCATCTAAAAGGGTTGTATCTGAGAATTTACCCCCCTTTTTTAGGGGGGCAGGGGGTATCTTACTGTTTCGGGGTTAAATACAAATGGTACAAAATTGATTAATGCCCTTGATGGACTGTTTTGACCCATTTCAGACGCTTGGGGCGTACCGACATGCGGGCGGTGACGCTGGCCATCACGACTATCCAGTGGAGCATGTACACGATGCCGCGCAGGGTTTGCAGCATGGTCAGGGCTACTGCAGAAGGGCTCAATTTTTCCTGTGGGCTGGTGCGCCGCAGGCCGGTAAACATGCCGATCAGGGACATGCCCAGCATGAGAGCGGTAATCGGACTGTAGACCGGCAGCCGGCTGCCGGCGACGGCCATCAAAGAGTCCGGCACCGCTGCCATCGGCAGGAAATACTGGATAATCCAGAACATCAACATGTCCCAAGTCTTGCGAGTCCCCATGCGGTTGCGCCAAATCAGGGGCCAGTAGTCGAGATAGCGCTGGTGGCCCCCCTCTGCCCAGCGGTTGCGCTGGTGCCAGAGAGCTTTGGCGCTGGTGACGCCTTCCTCTTGCACGGGAAGCAGGACAAATTCAATGTCCCACCCATCTAGGTGCAAGCGCACGGTCAGATCCAAATCGTCAGTAATCGTCAGTTCGTTGAAGCCGCCGCAGCGCTCCAGGGCCGACCGGCGGACAAACTGGCCATTGCCGCGCAATTCTCCAATGCCGCCGATAGTAATGCGCTGCTGCTGGAAATAGCTGTCGAGAGCCATTTCAGCTGCTTGTCCGCGAGTCCAGAAATTCAGAGAGGCGTTGGCGATCGCTTTGCGCATTTGCACCGCGCCCACTTCTTGGCGTGCGAACACCGGCAGCACCTGGCGCAGCACGTCGGGGCTGACCGAAGCGTCGGCATCAAAAACCGCCAAGAACTCGCCCCGGATCAGGGGCAGCACATCATTTAAAGCCCCCGATTTGCCGCCGCCGGCGGACTCTGAGCGGTGGAACACCTTCAGCTGCGTGTGCTGGGCGGCCAGTTTGTCCAGCAGCGCTGGGGTTGAGTCCGTGCTGGCATCGTCGATCGCCCAGACTTCATAGCGGTCAGCTGGGTAGTCCAGAGCGCACAGAGTTTCCACCAGCCGGCCAATCACGGTTTCTTCATTTTTTGCCGCCACCACCAGGGAAACGTAGGGCCAGCTGTCGCGGGTGTCATCCGAGAGGGGCACAGGGCAGCTCACGGGGCGGGCCCGCAAAACTCGCACGGCGTGAATGGCCATCACGCCGGTGAGGGCGAGCACCAGCCAGATGCCCCAAGAGAACAGGTGCAGGGCTATCGTGCCACTCCAGACTACTGTCAAGACGGCAGCGGCTTTGAGCCTGCGATCCTGATACCAGGACTGGGGTATGGCCAAAGTTCGGCCCGCTGGCTGGTCGTTTTCTTCAGCTGCAGCAGCGATATCAGACCACAGCTCGTTGCAAGAATCGTTTTCTGGCCAGGAATTCGCCGGCATAGGTTGCTTGATTTAAAAACCAATATTTGTCCACACCCTTAAAGAAGCTGGGGATCAAGTAACACCATACCGTACAACCTTCGCACACGGACAGTTTGCCCTGACTTTGCCGGTATTTTTCCACCTCTTCCGACTGCCGGTAAAGTTCGTACAGGTTGCCGTTAATAGGAATACCGGTTTGGGCAAAATGGTAGCAGGGCAGCAACAACTTGTTATCTGGCGAAATGGCGATCACGGCCTCCACCGCTTTGCAGCGGGGATTTTTGGTGTCGTTGCCCCCAGCTTCTATGAAAGCCAATGCTGCCTTATTGTATCCGAGATTACTGTACTTCTTCGCTGCCGCCTCAATGGCCGCCACCATGTCCGGTGTGGGGTTTTTCTTGGAGTTGTAGTTGTCGTGAGCGGTGAAGGCCGGGTTGAGCCAAACCCGCACGCCCAGCCGTTTGCCCAGATCTCCGACTTCGTTGATCCGATCGTAGTTTTGGGCGGTGACGGTGTGGTTGAGCACGGGATACTCCCCGAGCGAATGGGCGATTTTCACCGACTCCACCAAGGTGTCAAATATCTTCACCCCCCGCGACTGGTCGTGAGTTTCGGCATCAGGGCCGTCCAGAGAAAAATTCAGGAAGTCCACTAAACCCTGAATTTCTTTGGCTTTTTTGGGGTAGAGGATGGTGTTGGTGGTCATGCTGGTGATGAAGCCCTGCCGTTTGGCCTCGGCGTAAATCTGGCCCACGTCTGAGCGCAGCAGGGGCTCGCCGCCGGTAAAGTCCACATATTTTACACCCAAGCGGCCCAAGTCGTTGAGATTCTGCTTAATTGTGGTAAAATCAGCTTCCTGATTCGGTTCCAGCGCCCAGATGTTACAAAAATGGCAGCGGGCGTTGCAGCGATAGGTCAAGTAATAATTCGCAACTATTGGGGCCATGTGTTTCTAAAGTTTTGTGTTCTATCGTTAAGTGTTTCATAAATTTTGAGCCTGTGCTGCCCTGCTCGTCAACAATTATAGATGGGGAATCTGGGAGGGCCTGGACAAGGTAGGGCAGCGCTGCCCCGCATTGGTTAAAATCGGGTAGCAGTCAGGGGGCTAGGGGGCAGCCGGTGGCGCGGCAGCAGGCATTTGTCCCCGGCAAGGAGTCCAGTCGTCAAAGAGCAAAGAGCGGGGCGGGAGCCCACTCAAGGGCCGCAGCGCCAGAGCGGTGGCCCGCTCTCATGTGAGGCCAGTGCCAAGTTATAAGGAATGGGAGGGAAATATGATTCGATCGTCGGTCATCGAGCAACTTCAGCCCGTTGATAACGGGCAGATCATGGTATACCAGCCCTACTACAAAGAGGGCCCCAAACGCGCTATGCTGCCGCGAGCCCTCAGCCTCTACCAGAAGAAGAGTTTGGAGGGAGAGCGCAAAATTGAAGGCGGTG